>NZ_CFIGVI010000031.1:0-35344 GCF_984588085.1 Wandonia sp. | reverse complement strand
GGAATCGAACCCGCACTCCCGAAAGAACTGGATTTTGAATCCAGCGCGTCTACCAGTTCCGCCACCCGGGCGGGGTAACAACATAATTGTTGTTTAGGGCATGCAAATTTACGATAATTGTCGTTACGTGCAATTATTTCTTAAAATAAATTTACCCTGTAGATCGGTTACTCACGAACCAATGTCAAAAATCCATGCTCGTTGACCGCTACTCCATCATATTGCGTGCCTATCAGTTTATAAAAATACACCCCTTCCGAACACAGTTCCCCGGATTTATTCTTTCCGTCCCACAATAATACACCATCCTGATCAAATGCCTCGTACATAACATTTCCCCATCGGTTAAGAATGACAATGTCGTATGAAGTAAATACAGGTTCTTTGAGCACAAAAAGGTCATTTATTCCGTCTCCGTTTGCTGTTAATACATTAGGTATGTACAAATCTGCATTAATAATTACCGGAACAGACGTAGTATCCGTACAACCCAGTGCATCTGTTACAACTAACTGGATGGTATAATACCCCGGTTTTTGCCATTCGTAAGAAAACCCTCCTCCTGTTTCCGTAGAAAAGGAATCCGAACCAAACAACCACTCCCAGTTTACCAGCCCCCCGGTTCCTCCGTAGGATTGATCAAAGATATTCATCGGCTCGTATACATCCGTTTCCTGCGGATTAACTGAAAAATCAGCTACTACCGGTGTAATGATCTCAGTAATCGGTGGCATGGGGTATTCCACCGAACAATTATTTCCGTCCTGAATAATGGCGAGTGGCAAATACGTTCCGGGTAATGAATATGTATATTCAAAAGGTTCCAGCGTATTTACAACTTCCCCGTCTCCCATTTGCCAGGTAATTGTTTCCACGTTCACCAATTCGGAAGGAGTAAACAAATAAGCCGGTTCACAAAGTGTACCAACACTTGTCCATTCCACAACCCCTGAAGGTCCCCCGATCACAAGAATGTCCTCGTATATCACCTCATCCGAACAACCATATTCATCCGTAACCGCTAAAGAGATCGAATATGTCCCTGCAAAAACATACGTGTTACTCGGGTTTTCGAGTGTAGATGCATTATTGTCCCCAAAAGTCCAGCTCCACTGTGTAATTGCCCCATACGAGCCGGACTCATCCGTAAAATCGGCAAAAACGGGGGGGCAAACAAACTCTCCTTCGTCGTTTATATTGGATCCTGTGAAAGAAAAGTCTGCTTCAGCCTGCGGAATGGAAACAATAATAGTAGCTGTTGTGCTGTTCGTACATCCATTCTGATCTGTTACAATTAACTCAATCGTGTTGGTGGTAGCTACCTGACCCGTATCTTCAATAGCAAAAAAGCTTTCCAGATCATCCGTTACCGAAACACTCTGTCCGTTAATCAACCATTCCGAAGACACATAATCTGTAGACTGGTTAATCGCTGAAAAAGGAGCTTCATTACAAACAACCTCCGGAGCATCGAAGGCAGCCGTAGGAGATGTAAGTGTTGTCGTAACAGAAACCGGGTCGGAAACACAGCCATAGGCATCGGTTGCTACCATTGTCGTAGTATACGTTCCGTTCTGAGTAAATGTATAGGACACATTCTGTGACTGGTCATTGGTGGTTTGCTGGCTTCCATCTTCAAATGTCCATTCAAATGACGCCAGAGGGACACCATTGCCCTGCACCTGAGAAGTGTTGCCAAATGATACGGTCAAGGGTACACACCCCGCACTTTGCGACGGAGAAATGTGTGCCGTTGGTTCCTGTAGGACAATAAAGTCTTCATGTGTATAGGTTTCCGTACAACCGGCGCTATTGGTTACCTGCATACTAATATCGTAAGCTCCTGAATTTTGGTAGAGTTCGTTCACGCTTCCCTGTTGTACAACTGTTCCGTTGCCCATATCAAAAACCACATTAATAATCGGATGGGATGTTGTAGAATTATTAGAAACAAAGACTGAAGACAAGCGACATATTGTATCGTCCGACATTGCAATATCCGGAATGAGTTGAGAAATATTAATTTCTCTTGTTATACTATCCGAACACCCGGTAGTATAATTATGAACCACCTGTTTGATAAAATACGTACCATAGTTGGTATATGTATTGCTGGTAGAGCCCTGATCTGATCCTGAAAAAATAGCAGGCGAAAGAAAGGTTGTTCCATTTCCGTCTCCGAAGTCCCAGATCATTTCCACATCATCATTAACGGTTCCCAGAATCGCCTGGTCGTTAAAATCAACCTCCAGTGGTAATGTTTCATTACAAAACAACATGCTTTCCGGTGAAAAGTTGGCAATGGGAGCAATGATATAAACCGCATCGGTTGTCACTACCGTATCTGGGCAGCCTCTGAAATAAACAATCAGCTGTACATCAAAATAACCTGTATCAATCGGATAGGTATACGTAGGGTTTGGGTCAGTTGCCGTCCCTCCGTCTCCAAAGTCCCACTCGTACCGTATGTCCTCTTCATCGTATGGAACCGGAACAGTGACTGTGCTCTCAAATTCGAAGTCAGATTTGGCACATTCAGATGTCGGCGTATAAGTAAAACTTGCCTGTGGAGGAACTCCTACCTGAATATAGTCCTGTGTAATGGCTGTTTCCTGACATCCGCCATCCGTAGAGACGACCAATGTAATGGTATACTCTCCTTCCGAAAACAGTTGCGGAGGCGGGTTTTGTCCACTGTACGTATTACCATTACCAAAATCCCACTGCCAGGATGTAATGGGGTTATCAATAGGGTTCGGAGAAGATGACGTATCCGTAAAATTCACCTGAAGCTCTTCACAGCCTTCCAGTATATCCGCTTCAAAACCGACAATAAGTGGCGAAACTTCTATCAAATCCGTCATCGTTACTGTAGAGGAACACCCATTTTCATCCGTCTGCTGGAGTGTAACAGAATAGGTCCCGTTATTCGGATACACCTGATCCGGCGGATTGGCACCGGAAAAAGTTTGTCCGTTTCCGAAATTCCATTCAAAGCTTCCTCCGGAAGGTTGAGAGGTATTGGTAAACTGGACAGTAAGAGGTGAACATCCGTGTGTCGGTTGGATGTCAAATGAAGGAGAGGGACGATCAAAGACCTCTATTTCCATAGAGTAGGTATCATTACAACCCGTCGTTGTATTACCTGTTGTTAATATAACCGTATACACACCGGGGTTCTGATACGTATACACCGGATTCTGACTGGATGATACTGCTCCATTACCCAAATCATAGGACCAGGTATCCGGAGAACCAGAGGAAATATCTGTAAAAGAAATTGCTGTGCCTAAACAAACCTGTTGTCCACTAACCTGAAATTCCGCTGAAAAGGGAGCAACTGTTATCGTTTGCGTCAAATCATTCTGACAACCTGTTTCTGTTGCTGTTACACTCAGGTTGACCTCATAACTGCCTGCCTGATTATACACAATTCCCGAAGGAGCAGCCGAAGTTGAGGTCTGTCCGTTTCCAAAATCCCACGCATACGTGTAATTTCCTTGTGGTTGAACAGCTGAAAACACAGGAGAATAGGGTACTTCGCATCCGGACAAAGGTGTTTGAAAATTAACTGCAGGTAGCGGATGTACCGTTATAAAATTTGCTTTTACCTCTGCAACAGAAACAGATCCGTCTGAAACCGTAAGCGTTATATTGTAATTCCCGGCTGCGGTGTAGGTATGAGTCGGGTTGGCTTGCGTTGATGTATTTCCGTCTCCGAAATTCCATAACCAGGAAGAAATGGAGCCCCCGGAAGCAGAAGAAAGATCCGTAAAGTTGATTGGTTCACCCACACAAACACTTCTCGGAGAGGCCGAAAAATTTGCGGTTACCTGGGCAGAAACCTGACACATCAGTAAAAAACTTAAAAACAATATCCGGCTTTGTAAATTCATAAATCATGTGTTTCGGTATGTTTATAACAACTTTGGTTTGGGTTCTTTAACTGCTTTCATGACGAACAGATAAGAAATAAAGTTGGCTGGCGTTTTAACATAATCCTTTTATAAAAGGCACCCGGAAACAGAGTCACATGCCGAAATTCTTCTTTTTCTATCAGATAAACCTTAAATTAGCGAAAAAATGTACCCCTGATGATTGCAGCTGTACTGGCAGGCTTTATTCTCGCCCCGGTTTTTGCTTTTTCCAAAAAACTTTTGGTTGAAAAGACGGCGAAATTTTTCGCTTTATTACCTCTGATTCTGTTTGTTTACTTTGCTTCTTTTACAGGACAAGTAGCTTCCGGAGAGGTCTTTGATTTTACCTATTCCTGGGTTCCTTCTCTTGGTATTGATCTGAATTTCAGAATTGACGGGCTTTCAACTTTATTTCTGTTGCTGATCACCGGTGTGGGAACACTCGTGTTTTTTTATACTTCCAATTATCTGAAAGGTCATGAAAAACTCTCCCGTTTTTATGCGTATCTGAGTCTTTTTATGGCCTCCATGATTGGGTTGGTTCTTTCCGATAACGTTTTTCTGTTGTTTATTTTCTGGGAGTTAACAAGTATAAGCTCTTTCTTTTTAATTGGTTTTAACAACAGCCAGGAAGGCTCCAGAAAGTCCGCAATGACAGCACTTGCCATTACTGGTTTTGGTGGTCTTTTTCTGCTTTCTTTTGCTATTTTCTCAGAAGGTCTTACCGGCACCTCGCGCATTAGTGAAATGGCAGAAATGACAGAGGTTTTTGGTACAGGCACATCCGCGATTCTATTGTTGATCTTCCTTTTAGTTGCTGCGTTTACCAAGTCAGCGCAATTTCCTTTTCACTTCTGGCTTCCCGGAGCAATGAAAGCCCCGACTCCTGTATCAACGTATTTACACTCGGCAACGATGGTAAAAGCCGGTGTTTTTCTTTTACTCCGTTTTTCTCCACATTTTTCGCTTAACGAATGGTGGGGTCCCGTACTTATTCTTTTCGGAGCCATCACAATGGTATATGCTGCTATACACACCCTTTTCAGAACGGATATGAAGGGAGTACTTGCCTATTCTACCATCAGTGCTTTGGGAATACTGGTTTTTCTGATTGGATTAGGGAATAGTTATGCGCTAAGTGCAGCTCTTGTGTTTATTGTTGTTCACGCTTTATACAAAGCTGCATTATTCCTTGTAACCGGAATTGTAGATCATAAAACAGGTACGCGGGATCTGACTGTGTTATCAGGTTTACGCAGCTTCATGTGGCCCGTTGCTATTGCCGGGTTTGTTTCAGCTGCCTCCAGTGCGGGAATTCCGCTTTTTATCGGTTTTATTGGTAAAGATCTCATTTACGAAGGAACGTTGCACAGCACTATGATCTGGACAACGGTTGTTGCTGTGCTTACTAATTTTCTTCTCGGTTATGCAGGATTTGCGGTTGGAATTAAGCCTTTTACCGGACCCAAACCCGAGAAAAGTGTTGCGAAACCCTCTCCTGTACTTTGGTTTCCTCCTGTACTTCTGGCTGCCGGAAGCCTTGTATTCGGGCTTTTCCCCGGATTACTGGAGGGAATTGTTATCCCAGCCTATCAGGTGACGGGGGGGCAGGACTTCCATCCCTTGAAAATCTGGCACGGATTTAACCTTGTTCTTCTGCTTAGTGGTGGTACCATTCTTTTGGCAATCCTGTTATATCGCTTCTGGAAATTAAACCCCGGGAAAGAAACTTTTATTTCCCGTTTTGAGCCGATTGCACCCAAAACGATTCTACTTAAAGCAGCTATTTTGTTTGAAAAAGCAGCTAAATTCTGGACCCGGACCGCTCAAAATGGTCATTTACGAAACTACGTTCTCATTATTATAGTTGCATTGATCGGTGCACTGATTTATCACCTGATCGGAAGCCCACTCACTTATCTGGATCAATTGATCTGGACTCCTTTGGAATGGGGAGAAGTAGTAGTCGTTTCGATTATGTTTATTGCCATCATCTTCACAGTATTCAGTAAATCGCGACTGGCAGCTGTTGCCGGACTGGGAGTAGTGGGTTACGCCATGTGTTTCATTTTCGTATTCTTCAGTGCTCCCGATCTTGCCATGACCCAATTCACGATAGACACGCTGACAGTTATATTGTTTGTACTCGTTTTGTATCGACTTCCTCCTTATCTGAAGCTGACAAACAACCGGTTACGAATCCGGGACGGTGTTGTTTCATTGGCATTTGGTGCGTTGATTACTTTGCTTGCTCTTGAAGTAATGAACGAATCACCGGCCCGTCTGATCAGTGAGTTTTATGCGGAGTCCTCCTATCTGAAAGCAAAAGGAAAAAATGTTGTAAACGTTATTCTGGTTGATTTCCGGGGAATTGATACCTTAATAGAAATTACGGTCTTGTCTATCGCTGCCATCGGAGTTTTCGGATTATTGAAGTTACGATTGAAGAAAAGTGAAAAATAGAATATGAAAAGTATTATATTAAAAACAGCATCCAATTATCTGCTCCCTTTGTTGTTGCTGTTCTCCGTGTTTGTTTTACTCCGGGGACACTATTTGCCCGGAGGAGGATTTATCGGAGGGTTGGTTGCGTCCATTGCATTTGTTCTGCATGCCTTTGCCAATGGTTTGTCCAACACAAAAAACTTACTGCGTGTGCACCCTGGGTTTTTTATTCCCGCCGGGTTAACTCTCAGCCTGGGAAGTGGATTTGCTCCCATGGTACTAAAACAACTCCCTTTCATGACAGGAGTCTGGTTTAAAGATCCTATTCCTGTAATCGGAATGATCGGAAGTCCTTTGTTTTTCGATATAGGCGTCTATTTTGTCGTTATCGGAGTGAGTTTAACTATCATATTTACCATATCTGAATCAGCATAACGTTTTATGGAACTGATACTTGCAATATTAACAGGCGTTTTATACGCAGCGGGGATTTATCTTATCCTCCGCCGAAGTCTTGTAAAGCTTATTATCGGACTGGTTTTACTGGGAAATGCTATCAACCTTCTTATTTTCCTGATGGGTGGTTTGGTTGAGGGAAACCCTCCTATTATATCGGGAGATGAAAAAGTTCTTGCAGAAGGGTTTGCCGACCCTGTTCCCCAGGCCTTGATACTAACAGCGATTGTCATCAGCTTCGGGTTGCAGTCTTTCGCAATCGTATTAATTAAGCGGGCATATCAGGTAGTCAAAACCGATGACCTGGATCAAATGAACACAACAGACAAAATAGAATGACAACAAACTTTATTATATATCCCATCCTTTACCAGGCAATCACTGCAATTCTCCTGATGTTTTTCTGGAGAAACCCTAAAACGCAGCGTTTATTGAGTATTTTATCAAGCTCATTTGGATTACTGCTTGCTGTTTCTCTTTTCGTTTTTATCTGGTTAAACGGAACAACTGCCTTACAGGCCGGAAACTGGGCTGCTCCCTTCGGAATTACCATGGTAGCAGATACATTCAGTGCTTCGCTGGTTGTCCTTACTCATATTGTTGCGCTTGCTGCCTCTATTTATTCCAGTGAAAAGGTTATTTCTTCGCGAATCAAATTCGGATATTTCCCTATTTTCCATCTTCTGATTATGGGGTTGACAGGAGCCTTCCTTACAGGCGACATTTTCAATCTGTATGTCTGGTTTGAAATCATCATCATCAGTTCCTTTGTTCTTCTTACGTTGGGCGGGCGTCATCATCAAATTGAAGGAGCAGTAAAGTACTTTACGCTCAATATGCTGGCGTCTATTATTTTTCTGACAGCTATTGCTCTTTTATATGGTATCACCGGTTCGTTGAACATGGCTGAATTGTCTGTGATTGTTCCACAGATAGAAAACAAAGGGCTTGTACAATTGATTGCTATTATCTTTTTTACCGGGTTTGGAATAAAAGCAGGCGTCTTTCCTCTTTATTTCTGGCTACCAGCTTCGTATCATGCTCCCCCTGCTGCCGTTTCGGCAGTATTTGGTGGTCTTCTTACCAAAGTGGGCGTATATGCACTTATCCGGGTTTTTACCTTGATCTTTGATTTGGATGAGTTTAATTCAACGTTGATTATGGTTACCGCTGCACTTACTTTATTAAGTGGTGGTTTAGGCGCTTTGGTTCAAAAAGATATCATCAAGGTTTTCTCGTATCTCATTATCTGTCACATTGGTTTCATGATCGCCGGGTTAAGTATGAATTCGCAAGTTGCTTTAATCGGTGCTGTCTTCTATATGTTCCACGATATAATTATCAAATCCAACCTGTTTCTTATTAGTGGACTTACCTCTTCTATTATGGGAAGCAGTAAGCTCGAAAAAATGGGTGGATTACTCAATGCTTATCCAAAGATTTCTCTACTGATTGCAATTCCCCTGTTTGCTCTTGTAGGAATCCCTCCCTTGTCCGGGTTTTGGCCAAAACTTTCTCTTTTTGGTGCTTCTCTCTCTACCGGAAATTATACCATGCTGGCGTTTATGATTTTCGCAAGTTTTATTACCTTGTTTATAATTGCCCGAATCTGGAATCAGGTTGTAGCCAAACCTAAACCGGATAAATTTCCCGAAAATGGTTTTAACACGTATTCATTTAAGCAAAAAGCGGCCTTTATTGTTCCCATTGTTTTATTGAGTTTAGTGACTCTGTATATCAGTTTCGGGGCCGAGCACATTCAGATTCTGGCTGAGCGTATTTCTAACGAATTATTAAATACCGAACAATACTATCAGGCTGTTTTCAAAACCATTAATCCTTAAGTAGTATGAGAATACAGTTTTTATTAAATATAATACTCACAATTGTCTGGATGTTTCTGACCGGAAGTCTGGAGGTAATTAACTTTGTCTTTGGTTTTATTCTCAGCTTTTTCGTTTTATGGGTTATTAGTCACACCAATAAAAGCAATAAATATTTTTACCTTGCTCCCCGGATCATAGGTTTCTTTTTTTATTTTCTCTACGAATTATTCCGGGCAAATATTTTAGTTGCCGCCGATGTTGTGACTCCGAAATTTTATATGAAACCCGGAATCGTCGAAGTTCCTTTAGATGCTAAAAGTAATCTCGAAATTACTCTGTTGGCAAATTTAATTTCACTTACTCCCGGAACGCTTAGTCTGGATGTTTCTCACGACCGGAAAGTGTTATACGTACACGCTATGTATATTGAGGATAAAGAGAAGTTTATCCGGAGTATCAAAAATGGTTTTGAAAAACGATTATTAGCAATTCTACGATGACTTTACAAGAATATATCCATTATATTATTATACCTATCCTGAGTTTATCCGGGGTTTTGGTTTTCATCCGATTTCTCATCGGACCCAGTCTTTCAGACCGGGTTGTTGCACTGGATTTACTGATAACCATTGGGATCGGTATTATAGCTGTTTATAGTATTGTCAATAAGCGTGAAACGTTTCTCGATATTGCTATGATACTTGCGCTCATAGCTTTCCTGAGTACGGTTGCTTTTTCTTATTACCTTGAAAAAAGAAAAAAAAATGAATGAGTTATTCATGATTGTCGTTATTTCGCTGGGGACTCTTTTTATCCTGCTTGCTGCCATCGGGCTCGTACGTATGCCGGATCTGTACCTGCGTATTTCTGTTACTACTAAAGCAGCTACATTAGGTGTCGGTCTGTTGTTAGCCGGTACAGCACTGTATTTTTTTGAGGTTTCTACCACCACACGGGCACTGGCCATTATTATATTCCTCTTTTTGACAGCCCCTATCGGTGCACACCTCATTGGAAGAACCTCTTATTTTGTCGGGACACCCTTGTGGAAACGCTCGGTAATAGATGACCTGAAAGGAAAATATGATAAACGTACCCGTGAGTTAATGAGCTCGGAAGAAGAACGGAAGAGAGCAGAAGAGCAGAACTAACTTTCTTTCAGTTCAGGAACATTACTTTCATCAATAGCTTTCAGAAACTCCAAGTAATAATCTGCCAAATGAATAGATGCATTAATCATATCCACTGTACGGATATAGATTGAGACAATCAGGTAACTTAACCGGGGGCTCATTTGCTGGTTATCATGATTAAATACACGGATGATCAATTTCTGTATTTTGACCGTATCCTCCCGCATTTGCTCAACGGATTTTCTCAGTAATCGTATGCTGTTTTTATCAATGGCATCATCCAGAAGTTTATACGTATCACGAATCGCTTCTTCCAGATTTTCCAAATCTCTTTTAAATTCGTTCTTCAGCGGTGTATGTTCATTTTCAACATACTCAGATGATATTTCGGATAGTTTTGATGTTATTACAGACAAATGCTGAACCTGACCGATCACCGAAATAAAAAACTGCATGTGAATCGTTTCTTTATGTTTGCTCGCCTGCACGTGATATAAAAAGGCCCTGTTCAAATCATCTGAAATTTCTTTTATTTCATCTGATTTCGATTTCGCTCTTCGTAGATTCTTTCTGTTTTCGTCCAACAGCCCCTTAATAGATTGTTTATAGGTTTTACGTACGAGATTCAGTGTAAACTGGACTTCATTTTTACTTTCATTAAACAGGACTTCTTCCGAAGGGTTGCGCATCAGGAACAATGGTCGTTGGCGTTGAGTCGAGTTTTGTACTTTTTTTCTGTGGCTCAACGTATTTTTCAGCAACAAGAAAAAAGCCAGTAATACCAATCCGCCAATACCATATACACCTGTTTTCAAAATAATAATAGCGAAAAGGGCTGCTGCTGAAAACGCAAGGATTGCAGTAAACAACCACCCTCCTATTACGTGAATAACTCCCGAAACCCGAAAAACAGCAGAGTCTCTGTCCCACGCTCTGTCTGCAAGAGAGGCTCCCATTGCAACCATAAACGAAACATACGTTGTCGATAAAGGGAGTTTGTAGGAGGTAGCTATGACAATAAGCAAACTCGCCACCATCAGGTTTACAGACGCTCGTACAAGATCAAATGCAGGGGGATCGATTTCGTTCTGTCTCGGGTAGAACCGCTCTTCAATATCTTCCCTAATCTTTTCAGGAACGATTTTACCAGTGTACTTACCTGTAAAAATTGCTCCACGGACCAGAATCCGGGATAAGGTATTCGGTTTAAACCGCTCTGCTCCTAATCCTTGTCTGCCCAGATTGATTTCTGTTTCCGTAACGGACCTTGCCTTTCGTGAAAACCACAACGTAAAAACCATTACAACTCCTGCCCCAAAAAGCACAATCGTATTAGACTTAACCGGATTATTTAACACTTCCATATTGAGCTGAACTGCGTCTATCCCACTACTGATATATGCCTCATAGCTGGTAAGTCCTCCGATGGCTACGCCGATAAAATTAACAAGGTCATTTCCGGCGAAAGCCATTGCCAGAGAAAATGTTCCCATAAGTACAACTACACGAAGTACGTTTACTTTAAACACAGCCAGAACAAAGTTTACAATTGTCCAGAAAACAAAACTTAAACCAACAATTAATAATTTATTGCCGGAAATCCAGTCTTTCGCTTCCGTACTCATAAACCCGGCTCCTTTCAGCCCTTTTACCAACAAGAAATACGTAATACTTGTTATGGCAACCGCACCAAATAAAGGTGCGACCAGTTTATTCACAGATTCATAGTGAAAGGTAAAAATCAGACGTGAGACATACTGTACAAGCAAACCAACTGAAAAAGCAATAAGAACAGAAAGAAAGATTCCCGAAATAATGATCAGTGCATTTCTTCCGTTTATATACTCTGAAAGTTCTGAGAGGCTTTCTCCTCCGGTTATAACGTTGTACATCGCCAGTGCTGTTGCTGCACCTAAAAGCTCAAAAACGATGGATACCGTTGTGGATGTTGGAAGCGCAAACGTATTAAAAAAATCAAGCAGAATAATATCCGTAAGCATTACTGCCAGGAATATGACCATAATCTCATCGAAGAAGAACTTATCCGGGTGGAAAATTCCTTTTTGCGCAATTTCCATCATTCCGCCCGAACTCAGGGCTCCCAACAAGATACCTGCACTAGCAATCCACAGAATTACTTTTCTTCCGGCAACGCGGGAGCCAAGAGAAGAATTAAGAAAGTTTACAGCATCATTACTGACTCCTATTACCAGATCAATTACTGCCAGAACGAACAGTAGTATTACAAGATATAAATAATGGTCTCCCATCTACCAACAAATTAAGAACAAATGTGTCCAAATCAGGCGTAAACGAAGTTACGCTGTTTTTTAGTTTGTGTTAAGCTACTATTAACCCACTCATTCTGCTTATTTCTTCGTCATAACATTTTCTTTCTCCGTACGTTTGTATCTTAGCTTTGTTGAGAATTACGACTATATATCGGTTGTTGCTTTTCCTATTTTTGTGCCCGGCTTTTTTTTCCGGAGCTCAGGAGAATTCACTGCGTACAAAAACCATTGTTGCGGGAGATTCGCTTTATACATTGGATTCACTTACAATTTACTGGCCTTCTTTTTCTTTAACAACAATTTCGGGAGAAAAAGTTGCTTATGAAATCGATACTACACAAAATGCTGTCCGTTTACTGACTCATTTTGAAGACACTCTTTTAGCAGAATACAGAGTATTTGATTTCAACCTGCACTCCCCTGCATTCCATAAGGATACAAGTATTGTTTATAATGCAAAACCCGGTTTGGAAAACCCGTTTCTTTATGGTGCCGAGCCTCAAACAGAGGATTTTTTCGGAGGTTCGGGTCTTAAAAAGTCCGGAAGTATTTCCCGGGGAATTAATATTGGGAATGCTCAGAATTTATCGGTAAATTCTACATTGAATATGCAGCTATCCGGTGACATTTCTCCCAATCTTAAACTGATGGCCTCACTATCCGACGATAACATACCTATTCAGGCAGACGGAAACACAAATAAGCTTCAGGAGTTTGACCAATTATTTATCCAGTTATACAATGACGATTTCAAGTTAATTGCCGGAGATTTTTGGTTAAAGAAACCTACCGGCTATTTTATGACCTATAACAAAAGAGCACAGGGATTAACCGGGGAATATCGCTCTTTTCTGGATGAAGAAAAAACAAAATCATGGAAAATTTACGGAGGGGGTGCCTTTTCTAAAGGTAAGTTTAACCGTCAGCAAATACAAGGGGTAGAAGGAAATCAGGGACCTTATCGTCTGAGGGGTGCAGAAAATGAAAGCTTCATTATTGTTTTGGCAGGTACCGAACGCGTTTTTATTAATGGCGTGGAACTGGAACGAGGACAGGAATACGATTATGTAATGAACTACAACACTTCTGAGATAACATTTACTCCGCGCCAACCTATTAATAAAGATTCCCGGATTATTGTAGAGTTTCAGTATTCGGATCAGAATTATGCCCGATCGCTTTTTAACGGGGGAATTGAATACAACGGACCAAAAATGAAAGCCTGGTTAAACGCATATTCAGAACAGGATGCGAAAAACCAAACCATACAACAGGATTTATCTCCCGAGCAACGGTTCTACCTGTCTACAATTGGTGACAGTCTGGATAAAGCATTGATCTATGGAATTGATAGTATCGGTTTTCGGGATAATCAGGTGATGTATGCGCTCACCGACAGCCTTGGATATGATTCCGTACTGGTTTTTTCAGTCAGCCCTGATTCTGCCTTTTTCTCTCCCTCTTTCAGTATGGTGGGTGAAAACAAAGGAAACTACGTCTTTGATCGGTTTACTGCCTCAGGAAGAGTGTACAAATGGGTCGCTCCAGTGGGAGGAATACCACAGGGAAATTATGAGCCGGTTCGCATTATCATTACACCTAAAAAGCGGCAAATGATAACGGCAGGAGCTGAAATCAACCTAGGAAAAAAGATGCAGCTTTTCTCAGAAGTATCTTATACGAACAATGATATTAATACCTTTTCAAAGCTGGATCGGGGAGACAATGAATCTGTCGGGGCAAAAGTACGACTGGTAACAGATAATCCGCTCAGTCGTGATAGTAGTGCAAAATGGTCTTTTAAGTCCAATACGGGAATAGAATTTATCGGTGAAAATTTTGTTCCTGTTGAACGTTTCCGAACCGCCGAATTTGAACGTGACTGGAACGTTTTGAATGAACAGCTTTCGGGCTATCAGTTTATTGGGAACACAGATCTGCGTTTTGAACGTTTCCAAAAAGGATTTGTGGGAATTGTAGGAGAAACATTTGCCTGGGGTAACAATTTTACCGGGTTTAAGGGCGGACTAAACGGCGACTGGAAACACCGTGGGTTTTCTGCTAACTGGACCAGCAGTGTTGTAAGTACAACCGGTTTAAAAAGTTCACTGTTTGCCCGACACATGATCGATGTTTCGCAAACGATCTGGAAAGTGCGTATCGGATTTAAAGATGAACACGAATACAATCAGGTTGAACCGACAAACGGAATACATACGCTGGACAAAACCAGTTATCAGTTTATCGACTGGCAATTTTATATCATGCAGGCTGATTCAGCTAAAAACAATTTTAAAATCTACTACCGTCAACGGGATGATCAAATTAGTGATTCCTTCCGGTTGGCGAATGCTGCTGTAGCACGAAATCTGGGAGGAAGTTTCGACTGGATCAGTAATCCAAATTCTCAGTTGCGGACACTGGTAAACTACCGTATGCTGGAAATACGTGATACGAACCTGATCAATCAGAAACCGGAAAATACACTCTTAGGACGAATAGAATACAACCTGAATGTGTGGAAAGGTGCCATCAGGAGTTCTACCTTTTACGAAGTAGGAAGCGGATTGGAATTGAAACGGGAGTTCATTTATGTTGAAGTTGCCGCAGGAAGTGGTGTCTATACCTGGATAGATTATAATGGTGATGGTGTAAAAGACCTGAATGAATTTGAGGTCGCTGCCTATGAAGATCAGGCCAACTATGTCCGCATATTTACTCCTTCCGACCAGTATATTCGCACATTTACTAATGAATTTAGTCAAAGTTTATTTCTTCAGCCCGAGCGTGTCTGGGGACGAAAAAAAGGTTTTTTAAAGTTACTGTCGCGCTTTTCCAATCAAACACAATTGCGGGTTTCAAGAAAAACCGACAGCGAAACAGGAGCTGATGCATTTAATCCTTTTATTTCCTCTGCTGTTGACACAAACCTCATCTCAGCTTCTTCCTCATTAAGAAACACTTTTTTCTTTAATCGAACCAATCAGATTTTTGGTGCGGATTATACTTACCTGTCAACCAACAACAAAATTCTTCTGGCAAACGGTTTTGACCAACGTTCCAATAGGTATCATCAATTGAATGCCCGATGGAATATAAAGCGGAAGTTTACATTAAAACTGAGTGGCGAATTAGGAGAAAGAAGATCCGAGGCCGATTATACAAGCGGTCGGGATTTTGCTATCAATTATGTTAAGCTTAAACCCGAGCTTATTTATCAACCCAATACTGCGTTTCGGGTTTCTCTGCTCTACCGGGGTGAGGAAAAAAACAATACGCTAGGAAATCTTGAAAAAGCAGTAATTCATGATATTGGATTAGAAATACGCTATAATCAGGCAGAAAAAGGAAGTTTATCAGGTAATTTTAATGTAATAGGTATTCGTTTTAACGGAGATTTTAATAGTTCTGTAGGTTTCGAAATGCTTGAAGCGTTGCGACCCGGGACCAATTTTACCTGGGGAATAAACTATCAGCGTAACATCGGTAAAAATTTACAGCTTTCATTGCGGTATAATGGCCGAAAATCAGAAGAAAATAAAGCGATACACACTGGTGGTGTTGAGTTACGGGCATTTTTCTAGCTAAAAAGCCCTTTTAATACCTTCTCGCGGGCTAATGCATCCATTTGTTTATAATCCTCCAGATCAGGAGAAATAATTGTTTCTATCGACCGTAACACTGATTCGTTTATTTCTGCAATCTGTAAAAAACTTATTTTCCCATCCAGAAAGAGCTTCACCGTTTCTTCATTGGCTGCGTTAAGTACACATGGTGCTGTACCTCCCATTTCAAGTGCATCATACGCCAGTTGAAGATTTCTGAAGGTTTCTTTATCCGGCTTTTCAAATGTCCAGTTGGGATATTGCATAAAATCAAAACGAGGTGTTTCTCCCGGAAAACGATACGGGTACGTAAGTGCATACTGTATGGGAAGTTTCATATCCGGATTACCTATCTGCGCTTTAATAGATCCATCACTAAACTGAACCAGTGAATGGACAACCGATTGCGGATGCACCATGACATCTATCTGTTCGGGTTTTAGCCCAAATAACCAATAGGCTTCTATCACTTCCAAACCTTTATTCATCATGGTTGCGGAATCAATTGTGATTTTGTTGCCCATGTCCCAGTTTGGGTGATTTAGCGCTTCTTCAGCAGAAACGGATTCCAATTCGCTTCGCTTCTTACCTAAAAACGGTCCCCCTGATGCGGTAAGGTATATTTTATCAATCGGGTTGTGGTATTCTCCCGCCAAACACTGAAAAATAGCTGAATGTTCTGAATCCACCGGATAAATAGACACCCCTTTTTCTTTGGCTTTTCGTGTAACCAGATCTCCTGCTACAACCAGTGTTTCTTTGTTTGCAAGGGCAATATTCTTGCCTGCATTTATTGCCCGAAGTGTTGGGTAAAGTCCGGCAAAACCAACGATTGCAGTCAGTACAATCTGAATTTCTCCCATTTCCACAACCTGCTGTAATGCTTCGGCTCCGGTATATACTTTTATATCATCCTCCCAGAGGGCATTTTTTACCTCCTCATATCGCTGTTCATCTCCTATAACAACGGTATTGGGCTGAAATTTTTTTGCCTGGTGAATTAAAAGATCTGCATTTGTATTTGCTGTTAAAACAACCAGTTCAAACTGATCCGGAAAGGAGGCTATTACTTCCAATGCCTGTGTTCCTACAGAACCTGTAGAACCTAAAATTGCAACGCCTTTCTTCTTTTCCATTTCCGGCAGCAGGTTTTATGTTTAACAACTGGTGGGTTTGTATCAGCTTCCACAATACAAACATCCTTCGTCATCGAAGTCATCCAACTCGGGGTTGGTCTCAATCTCAGGACGCAAGATTTTCTTAAGTTCATAAATCTCCTGCATCACTTCTCCGTCCTCAAAAATATTTCCGGTAAGTTTGGATTTGAGAACATCCATTTTTTCGAGTATTTCTTGTTCTGTCATGATTTATGTGGATTTATTTGTTCGTATTCTCTGCTTTTATAACACGTAAACTCAAATCCAAAACATGTTTAAGTTCCGGATCGGGAACCGCTTGTTCAAAACGTATTTCGTACTCACCCAAAGCCGGGAATTTTTTCTGCCAACCAATCAGCATTTCATGTTCTACAATAGAACCTGTTCTCTTTCCCAGCCATTTTCCATCCGGATCTGCCAGCGGAAAGTTCAGTGTATCCTTCCGCTGTTTCCCATCCGGGTTTTTCGTATACATGAAAACCCAAAGATTACTGTATTCATATTCCGGTGTCGTCCGGAGTGTAACAACATAGTTATAAAAAACAGAAGTATCTTTACCACTAAAAGTAAATCGAGGTGATTCACCGGAACCCCAGGAATGATCTGTAAAATCATACGTGTCTTCATAAATGGGTTTAGGACCACATCCCGCCAGTAAAAGTACAGCTGCTATTCCACTAATTATTGCCTTCACCATTCTTTGGTTTTGGTTTTCTGTTCCTGTTGTTATTGTTTCTTCTTTTCTTATTAACCGGGCTTTTCTGTGGTGCATTGTTCGTTGCATCGTTTGCTGTTTTTTCCCGATTCTCTTTGCTGGCTCCAGAAGAGGGGTTTGCTTTTCTTTCCGGTCTGGGTCTGTTATTGTTTTTCTGACGCGGAGGTGTATTTGTTTTTGTGTTATTCCTATTTGCTGTATTGTCCTCTGCTTTTACTACCGGCTTTTTTCGTTTTTTCTTCTTTTTCTTTTTGAAAACGTTATCAAACCTGTCAAGACTATCCTGCCCTACAACATTAGTATAATCAGGTACTGCTACTTCCACTTCTTCTTTGAACTCTTTCAAGTCAAGTGGTTTCTTATTCTTCTTGTTCAGATCAATGATTTCTGATACTCTCTCGGGAGAAAGTGCAATTAATCCCGAAGAAGCTCCTACTTCATTCGTTTCGTGAATATACCAGAGAACTCGTTTAAAAACATCTGTTTTTATATGAAACGCCGTCCCTTTTTCCGTATGCAACTTTACCTCCGTTGACGGAAAATCTTTAAGCGCCTCAAGGTACATATCCAACTCATAGTTCAGGCAGCATTTCAATTTACCACACTGTCCCGCGAGTTTCTGCGGATTCAATGACAACTGCTGATATCTTGCTGCACTCGTAGATACAGATCTGAAATCCGTTAACCAGGTTGAACAACAAAGTTCGCGACCACAGGAACCTATTCCTCCCAAACGGGAAGCTTCCTGACGGGCACCAATCTGGCGCATTTCAATCCGTACTTTACATGTTTCTGCCAGATCTTTAATCAGTTGCCTAAAATCCACCCGCTGATCAGCAGTGTAGTAAAATGTTGCTTTTGTCTTATCACCCTGAAATTCAACATCAGATATTTTCATTTCCAAACCAAGTCTACCCGCAATTTTACGCGCTTTGTGCATGGTTTCAAATTCCATATCACGTGACTCTTTCCACAGATTAATATCTTCCTGTGTGGCTTTTCTATATATTTTCCGAGCTTCGTGCGGTTTAAATCCCGGCACTTTTTTCTTCAACTGAATGCGTACCAATTCACCAACGATTGATACAACTCCGACATCAAATCCGGGGCTTCCTTCAACAACAACCACATCCCCCACTTGCAGGGAAACGTTTTGTGTATTTCTGAAAAAGCCCTTACGGCTGTTTTTGAAGCGAACCTCAACTATATCGAACTGGCTCTGTCCGCCTGGAATTACCATATTGGAAAGCCAGTCAAACACACCTAGTTTATTACATCCACCTGAACTACAAGTACCGTTATTTTTACAACCGCGCGGAACTCCTCCAGAATTGGAGCAACTCGCACATCCCATAGTTTCAAATTATTTGTTGTAAAGTTACATAAATTTTAAACGCTCCAACGAACGATTTATGAGTTATCAACTGTTGATTTCTCAAAGTATCTGAAAGTTAGGGGCAAAAAAAGAGGCCGACTCTTACCGAATCAGCCTCTCTCAAAAATTATTTTTTCTTACAAATCAAACTTTATTCCCTGAGCCAGTGGAAGCTCGTCGGTATAGTTTATTGTATTTGTCTGACGACGCATGTATACTTTCCAGGCATCCGATCCTGATTCACGACCTCCTCCGGTTTCTTTTTCTCCACCGAAAGCACCACCTATCTCAGCTCCTGATGTACCGATGTTTACATTAGCAATACCACAGTCAGATCCGGCTGCTGAAAGGAATTTCTCAGCATCACGCAAGTTGTTTGTCATTATTGCTGAAGATAATCCCTGAGGAACACCATTTTGAACAACTATTGCATTTTCAACACCTCCCGAGTACTTCATCAAGTACAGAATAGGAGCAAATGTTTCGTGCTGAACAATTTCAAAAGTATTTTCTGCTTCAGCAATAGCCGGACGTACATAACATCCTGATTCGTATCCTTCTCCTGAAAGAACTTCACCCGGAACCAAAACGTTTCCACCTTCTTCTACTACTTTATCCAAAGCTGCCAGATACATGTTCACTGCATCTTTGTCGATAAGTGGTCCAACGTGGTTGTTCTGATCCAACGGATTACCGATTTTCAATTGCTTATACGCATTAACAATAGCATCTTTTACTTTATCATAAATACTATCATGAATAATCAATCGACGTGTTGAAGTACAACGCTGTCCTGCTGTACCAACAGCACCGAAAACAGCACCGGGAACAACAATCTTAAGATCTGAATCCGGAGTGATAATAATTGCGTTATTTCCTCCTAATTCAAGTAACGAACGTCCCAGTCTTTCTCCGACTGTAGCTCCGACTGATTTACCCATACGGGTCGATCCTGTTGCAGAAACCAAAGGAACACGTTTATCAGCAGCCATCAGTTTACCAATTTCCGCATCACCGATTACCAAACAGGATACTCCTTCAGGTACATCATTAGCAGCAAAAACCTCAGCTGTAATTTTCTGACAAGCGATCGCTGTCAATGGCACTTTTTCTGATGGTTTCCAAACACAAACGTCTCCACAAACCCAGGCAAGCGCTGTATTCCAGTTCCAAACTGCCACAGGGAAATTAAATGCTGAAATAATTCCGACAATTCCCAGCGGATGGTATTGTTCGTACATTCGGTGTCCGAAACGTTCCGAGTGCATAGTCAGACCATGTAACTGACGTGATAAACCAACAGCAAAGTCACAGATATCGATCATTTCCTGAACTTCTCCCAAACCTTCCTGAAGAGATTTACCCATTTCATAAGAAACCAGTTTTCCAAGAGGCTCTTTGTATTCGCGAAGCTTTTCAGCAAGCTGACGAACTACTTCTCCTCTTTTCGGAGCCGGAACCATACGCCACTCCAAAAAGGCTTCCTGCGCTTTTATGATTGTAGCTTCATAGTCATTTTCTCCTGCTCCGTTAACAGAAGCTATCAATTGTCCGTCTACCGGAGAAATTGAGTCTATTTTCTCTCCCCTGGTATTAAACCAGTAAGAACCTGTAGAAGCTCCTTTATTAATTTCGTTTATTCCTAGTTGATTTAGAATTTCTTTAATTCCCGAGTCAATCAGCGTTTCAGCCATTTCCGTAGTTTTAAAATTTTCTATGCAAAATTACGTAAAATTGTTAAATATCACTAGTTATAAACGCTAATAAGCTGTTAATAAAAACCAAAAGAGCTGCCTTTAAAGGGACAGCTCTTTTTTTAATTTTACTATTTCCTATTCAACCTTATACCAGGTTAATTTTATTGTGAAGTTCATCTCTGTATGAACCGCCGATCGGAATAATTTTTTTATCGTTTTCAAGATGTAAATTCGGATACTCAATAGCCTGAATTTTATCCAATCGAACAATATACGATCTGTGAACACGCGTAAACTGGTCTCCGGGAAGCTTTTTTTCAATGTCCTTCATTGTAGAATGGATTGTATACCGGCTATCCAATGTGTTAATAACCACATAGTCTTTTAACGCTTCCACAAAATAAATATCTTTTGTGTTCAACTTTACCAAACGACTGTTGGATTTAACGAAAATAAACTCCTGACTATCTTTGTTTTCAACAATTGAATACAACAAATCACGCTCTTTTTCAACTTCTTTGTTCTTATTGTGCTTATAAAGCGCCATTTCAATTGTCGTATGTAAATCAACCTCTTTGAATGGTTTGATTATGTATCCGTATGGTTCGGTAACTTTCGCTTTCGATAATGTTGAATCATCTGCATACGCCGTAAGGAAAATAACCGGAATACCAAATTCCGATTTCATAATATCCGCTGTATCTATACCGTTCATTTCACCTTTCAGCATAATGTCCATAAGTACGATATCCGGTTTTTCGCTTTTTGCCAATTCAATGGCCCGCTCTCCTGTAGAAGCTGCTCCAACCACATTGTATCCCAACTTTTTCAGGCTGTGCTGAATATCTTTCGATACAATTGATTCGTCTTCGACTACCAATACATTCGTCTTCGGCATAATTTACACGTTTAAAAGTTCAAAAGTAATGAAATATTTTGTACCCTCCCCCCTTTTAATCTCAACATCGGCATCTAACTGATCGATCAGTGTCAATACAAGTTGAAGCCCTAAAGTGTCCGTTTTGTTGATATCCAAATTGTTGGGCAGACCTATTCCATTGTCTCCTATCATCAATTCAATTTTTTCATCTTTTTTCTTAAGTTTTATTAACAATTCACCATTGTCAAAATCCTCAGGAAAAGCATATTTAAGTGCGTTAGAAACAAGTTCGTTAACAATTAATCCGCATGGAATGGCCTGATCCAAACTCAAATGGATCTTTTCCATATCGTATTTAATTTCTACTAAATTATCAAAAATTTGATATGAATGTACTAAATTGTTCGATAAATTAAAAATATACTCCGAAAAATCGATAGACGAAAAACGGTCTTTCTGATACAGATTTTCGTGTATAAAAGACATGGATTTAATCCTGTTCTGAGATTCCTGAAGTATGTTTCGCGTATTTTCATCCGTTACGTAAGAACTCTGAAGATTTAGGATACTGGAAATAACCTGCAGATTGTTCTTTACTCTATGGTGAACTTCTTTAAGTAATATTTCCTTTTCCCTTAGTGAATTAATGATTTCCTGTTCGGTTTCCTTCTTTTCTGTACTGTTGTGGGAAACACAAGAAATTTCAATCACATTTCCTTCTGTATCAATTATCGGGTTGAGAAAAGTCTCGATCCAGTAATTTCTTTCTCCTATGCTCAGTTTATTTTCAATTTGGGTAGAATGACCCGATAGTACTTTATTCATTCCTTTTTGAAAAACTTCGGATCCCTTTTGATCCATGTACGTCGTGAACAAGTCAACCATGTTTACCCCTTCTGATAATTCCACTGAAAAAAGGTGGAAGATGGTGGAATGAAAATACTCGTTAAACATTAATAATTCGAAGTCCCTGTTGACCGTCCAGATAAGTGTGTTGGAAGAGTTTTCTATAATAGCTTTTAACTTTAGCGATTGTTCCTGTAACAGTTTTTCTGTTTTTCGTCGCTCTTCAATTTCATGAACCAGTTTTTTGTTCATTTCCTCCGCTACTTCCGCTCTAAACCTCTGACCCGCCAATTTGTTAATAAGTGAAATATCCTTGATTATCAACATTGATACCTTTTCACCGTTAAAAATGGTGTTAGTAAGCGTAAACTCAACATCTATTTTTTCATCACTGTTAAAACGCTGGATTTCTATCTGTTCATTTACCAGTTTTTTAGACGGACCGTGATTATTAATGGCTTTTATAAAAATGTCTTTGTTTTTGTCAATAAATAATTCATCTAACTCCACCGAATAAATAGAATCTGATGTGAAATTCAACATACGGTACGCTTCCGTATTGGCAAAAACTACTGTATTTCTTGTAAACAGCAGAATAGCTTCCGGAATATTCTCTATGATGTTTTTGAATGTCTGTTGTGTAGTTTTTAACTGATGTTCATGATTCTTCTGTTCGGTAATATCCCTTACGACACATTGTTCAAAGCGTTCTCCGTTAGCAAACATGAGAATGAGAGATAATTCTACGTGGATAATTTTGCCATCTGTACGGATAAAATCCCACTCCAGACGTACTTTGTTATTCACCTCATCCAAACGTTCAAAATGTTCTTTCAGGAGTGCACTGTCCAAATGCGGTGCACCAAAATCCCATAAGTTTGTACCCTGTAATTCTTCCTGGTTCTTTTGGAATAATCCGACAGCATTCATGTTGGCATTAATGACCTTTCCACCTGACATAATGAAGATTGCGTCGTTGCTTTCTTCAAACAACAATCTGAATCTTGTCTCATTTCTGTGGATCAGCTCTCTTTGTTCTCTACTAAGGGTTATATCTACTACCTTTAGGAGTAAAAATGCTCCTTCGTACAGCTCAATTTCGTCCAGAAATAGTTCAACCCATTGCTTTTTTTCTTCTATTTCATACTCAAATCGGTTTCCTACTGATTTATTTTTCTTCGCTATAATCTTTTCTAGCAGGCTCTTTGTTTTCTGGTCTGATATATTTTCGTCCAATCCTAATAAACTGATAAAATAGCTGTTGTAGTCAACAATCTCAGGTTTATGTTCATTACGGATAAGTGCAATCCCAATTCCTGGCTGATTAATAATAGCTGACAGATACATGGAATAATCCTGTATTCTACTTATCATTCTGTTCCGCGAATAAAGAGAAAGCACCGAAACGGATCCTGCGATAAACACAAAACTTCCAAGTGCAATCAACTGATTCGAAAATTCACTGAACAAAACCCCCGCAATACTGATCGAAACTGCAATCAGCGTATTGTAAATAATTGTATAGTAAAATCGTTGCAGCGAAATGACAATAACCGCATACAGAAATACAAAAGGTATTTTATGAACAGGCTGAAAACCGGATTGTATCAGGTCCCATCCCAAAAATAATGTTGCTCCGCAAAAGAATAAAAAATGAAAAGGAAAAATATAAGTTCGCAGTGAAGTTACAAAATAGGTTACCAGAATAATCAAAAATGTATACCCGGAAGCAAATATCGATATATAGGCATATATATCCGGAATATCAGTATTAAATGCCAGTATGGTAAATAAAGGAAGTATAAAAAGAGCACTGAATCCATATATCAGGCTTAATCTTCTAAAATCATCTTCTCTGTCAGTGTACTGATAAAAGTGAATTTCTTTTTTATGTAAAGAATGTTTTTGCACCGGTTAAGTTTAATCTTTTTTTACAGCTTTTCCATCAATGTTGACCAATTTACCATTTTTGTAGTATAAGGTATGTTCTATGGAACCATCTTTATAGAATAATTTCCATTTTCCATGTTTTCTTCCGCCTGGTTTGTATCGTTTTATTGATTTTAAACTACCGTCTCCGTACCATTCTTTGTGTTTTCCCACCGGCTTATCATCTTTAAACTCTCCCTTAAAAACAATTTGTTCATCATTGTAATAATAGATCCATTCCCCCTGTCTGTAATCCATTTCATATTTTCCTTTTTCTTTATGATCTCCCACATAATAAAACCAGTCACCATCTTTTGCCCCTCCTACATATATGCCCTGTGTAATGCATTTACCTAAAGAATCATATTCCGTTTGTGTTCCTTCCAATTTTCCCTTATAGTAGTTTTCTTCAGCTCTTACCTGCCCGCTAGAATAATACCATACCCATGAACCATGAGGAAGATTATCCCGGTAATATCCCTGCTGTGCTTTTTTCCCATCCGGGTAATAGAAAATCCATTTTCCGGTTTTTTGACCTTGCTGATAAGATCCTTCTGAACTTTTTTGACCATTCGGAAAAAAATAAAGCCACATGCTGTCTTTTATCCCTGCATCTGATACGATTCCTCTACCCGTTAGTGTATCATCCCGGTATACTTCCGAAAACAATCTATTTCCTGTAGAATCATAAAAATGGTGCGTTCCTATCTTCAGGCCATTCTTTTCCGGTCCCCTTGACCAAAGTCCTGACTCTTCATGGAATTTTTCTTTGAAACGCAAAGAAGAAAATTCCTGTTGCTCAACTAGTTTCCCATTCAAATACTCTTCCAGATGACTTACACGACCATACCTATCATACTTACGAAACGAGCCGTTACGTTTACCATCTCTATATTTTCCTTCTTCCAGAAGATTTCCTGCTTTATCCCTTGTTTCCCAAAAACCCTGCTTTCTTCCGTTTTCATCCAGTTGATTAATATAAGTCTGTTGTATAAGGCTGTCTTCTTCAAAGCGTGAAATGCCTGTTAAACGCCCATCTTCACCATATTTACGGAGTGTACCGTCTAACTTTCCGTTTGAATAGAAAAACTCTTCCTTTAAAATACCTGAAGGATAATAACGATACCCTGTTCCGTTTAACGTATCGCTTTCGTACGGTAGTTCCAGTATCTTATTTCCCGTGGAATCAAATTCAGTCGTATAACCATTTTTTAATCCATTAGTATATTCTATAGATTTTATCAATATACCTTCAGGAACATAAAAAGAAGAAGTCCCGTTCAATTTTCCATTTTTCCAGTTGACTTTACTTTTTAAAGTACCTGCCTGAAAATAGGTTTTCCACAACCCCTCAGGTTGTCCGTTAAGCATTACTCCTACACTATGTACAGAACTATCCTGATAATAAAATCTAGTGGTGTCATTCTGTGCGAAAAAAGAACCCGAAAAGAAGATAGCAAGAAAAATACTAAATACCAAGTACCCTTTTGCTATTCTTTCTTTTATCATAATTATAAATTAATTTTTAAAAAGAGATTTTATTATTCTTTATTAAGGCTGTGGATAATGTGAAAAAATAATACACTTTACAGTTGTAAATATAACTTATGAAGTTTTAAAGCTATGTTTTCAACAGTTCTTTTTTTCGGAATGTATTGATTCAGGTGTTTTTGTATGGCTTATTAACAAAACAGTGAATATTCTTAATGTTAATTAAATTTTAGGAAATAGTAGGGTGATATACGTTTATTCTATCGTTAATAACTCATTACAAAATGACCTTATCTCCACTTGGTAGATTCGTTTTCTTGTATATACCATTTCTTTTTTGTGAATAGCAACAGTTTCTTATTGATTTCTTCACACATCGTTTTAACAGTAAGTTGTAATTCGGTGTGGATAAAATAGAAATGTTTTCTATTGATTATTAAGTGTTTATGAAAACGTGTTTTTCTTTAATGTTAATAAATTGACTTGTTTGTGAATAAGCAGTAATTTTGAAACCGAATATGTTTGTAGAGGTTAATTATTGTTTAAATAGCTAAGAAATGTCCAGAATTATTCCGATTGGTTGTGATCATGCAGGTTTTGAATTGAAAGAATATCTCAAAGAGTATCTTACTGAGAAAGGGTATGAGGTAAAAGATTACGGAACTTATTCTGCGGATAGTACGGATTATCCGGATTACGCACACGCAGTATCAGATTTTGTTGAAAAGAATGAGAATACACTGGGAATTTTAATTTGTGGAAGTGGTAATGGAATTAGTATGACGGCTAACAAACATCAGGGAATTCGTTGTGCTTTGTGTTGGGAAACTGAAATAGCAGAATTGGCACGGTTACATAATAACGCAAATATAATTGCGCTTCCTGCCCGGTTTATCAGTAAGGAAGCAGCAGTAGAAATGGTAAATACTTTCTTTTCTACAGAATTTGAAGGCGGAAGACACGCCAATCGGGTGAATAAAATTGCTTGCTCTTAATTATCAGGTTATGCGTTTATTGTTTGTTGTTCTTTTTCTGACTATATCTGTTTATGGTCAGCAGCCTTTTATGGATTCTATTACAGGAGTAGAATTGAAAAGGCACCTTGAGATTATTGCTTCTGATGCTTTTGAAGGAAGAGGAACAGGTGAAAAAGGACAAAAGTTGGCAGCTGCTTATCTGAGTGAGCAGTTTGCGGCCTATGGACTTGAGCAAGCAGAAGCATTAGATTCATATTTTCAGAAATTTAACCTTCATAAAGTAATTCCGGGTGGAGAACTGGAGGTGAATGGTACGAGATTATCTTTTCCCGGTCAGTTTTTATATACCGGGCCGAATACGGTAGAGGAGGAGAATATAGAATTTGTTCCTTTCTCTTCAAATAGTGTTGCGAAAGAACATGAATATGCTTTGCTAGTTCAGGGGAAGGAAACGTATCGGGAATTATTCGGAAGAATAAAGGATGTTCAGAAGGCAGGGTTCAGAGGAGTTGGTTTTTTGATTGAAGACTGGGATAATTTTAACGAGTTATATGGACATTATTTTAACGAAGCCAGATTGGTTTTTCCGGGGAATACAAAAACCCCTTTTTCTTCATTATTTATTGATAAGAAAAGTTTTGAGTTGTCAGGAAAGGTTAAGAAATGGATAAAAAAACCTTCCGGGCGATTAAAGGAATCACTACAGGGAAATGTACAATTGAATGAGAGGGTAGAAGTAATTGAGACGGAAAATGTTTTGGGGGTTATTCCCGGATCTCATCCTGTTTTGAAAGACGAAGTTGTGGTTTTGACAGCTCATTATGATCATTTGGGAAAAGAAAACGGAGTGATATACAACGGTGCGGATGATGATGGATCAGGTACTGTTGCCCTGCTGGAAATTGCTGAATCTTTGGCGCTTGCAAAAGAAGCAGGGCAGGGTCCTTTACGAACCATACTTATTATGCCGGTTACAGCAGAGGAGAAAGGTTTATTAGGTTCGAAGTACTATTCGGAAAATCCGGTGTTTCCGATGCAAAATACGATAGCCAATCTGAATATAGATATGATCGGTAGGTCAGATGATTTAAACGAAGACCCCGGGTACATTTATGTAATTGGTTCAGATCGATTAAGTGATGATCTACACAAAATTAATGAAGCTACAGCGGAAGAATTTGGAAAGATTCGACTGGATTACAGATACAATTCGGAAGATGATCCCAACCAGTTTTATTACCGATCCGATCATTATAATTTTGTCGTTCATGGCGTTCCCTCGATTTTTTACTTTTCCGGAGTTCATGAAGACTATCATCAACCTACAGATACAGTTGAAAAAATAGACTTTGAGAAACTAGAGAGTGTTACCCGTTTGATTTTTTTGGTAACCTGGAAACTGGCAAATGCTGAAAAACGCCCTGTTGTTAATAAACTGAAATAAATTCAGTTGCTGTTTTTTATTCGGACAGTAATTCTTCTATTAATTGAGTAGTATTTTTTTCGTATTCTAGATAATAGTCTCCTGTTCCGGGTCCTGAAAACCCGGTGTGAATGTTTCGTATTTTTCCCGATTTGTCAATAATGATAGATGTAGGGAAGGACATGATATCATTTAACATAGGAAAATGTTTTGATGCACAATCCTTTTTTGCACTACCGGCAAGAACAAAATGAAAGGGAAGATCATTTTTAGCTTTCATTCTTTTTACTCCTTCCATTCTTTGTTCTACAGATTTGGGAATTTCATAACAAACCGAAATGATTTCCAGACCTTTTGCTGCGTACTTTTCATAAAGTGATTTATAGAACAGCGATTCATCCAGACAATTGGGACACCAACTGCCCATCAGCTGAATAATCACCACTTTGTCTTCAAAATCCGGGTTAGGGTAAGAGAAGGTATTTCCCTGAAGATCCGGAAATTCGAATTTCACAGGGAGTTCCTCATTTGTAACATAAGTAAGTGAATCGGCATCAGCGAGTTTAAAATTTTCATTCTTTAAAGCTTCCCAATTAGTTTTCCAGTGATTACCGCTATAGAACATACCTTCCAGTTTATTTTCGGTTACTGTAGCTGTGAATAAAAAGGCAAAAGAACCATTAAAAGTACTGATTACCAGTTTGTCATTTAGGATAGTACCTGAAAGGAAGCGATAATCTCCGGTCTCCGTTAGAAAAGTACCCGTAACAATGTTTGAATCTTGTTCAAAAACACCTAAAGCTTTATAAGCATCTTCAGATTGAGGAGAAAAAGTAGTTTCCCATTTTCCGGATACATTTAGCGAAGCAACATCGTCCAGAGATAAGTACGGTTTGGCAGAAAAAGGAATTTTATAATTATCTCCCTTAAGTCGGTTATACCAATAACCACGAATGGAATTCTCGGATTCAATTTTCACACGAAGAAAAGAGTTAAAATCGGGGAATAGAAGGTCAGTTGAATCCTCTCCTTTTCGGACTTCAAGAAGGATACGTTCAGTATTGTTAACTACTTCAAAGGTAGTTTCTGAAATATCTAATTGAAAAGGAAGAACAGTATTTTTATGGAGTTGCAGGTAACCATTCCATCTACCGTTAGTAGGTATTTTTTGAGCAAATAAAGAATTGATTTGTAACGCTATAATACCAACCGTGAGAATATAATATTTCATTATAAAGTCTATTTTCAATGCGTTGAAAATAATGAGATTCCTTCAATTTTTTCTATGCGATGCAACTTATTTTCGATATTTGATGTCTGATAGAAGTACAAATTGTTATGAATGAGGCGGAACTGATTGAAGGATGTGTTTCCGGAAATCCAAGAGCTCAAAAGCAGTTGTATGACATGTTCTCTGGCAGGATGATGGGAGTTTGTTTGCGTTATTGCAAATCGGAGGAAGAGGCACAGGATGCCCTTCAGGAGGGTTTTGTAAAAGTGTTTACCAAAATAAAGGAATTCAAGATGGACGGTTCTTTTGAAGGCTGGATACGTCGAATTATGGTAAATACTTCACTTGATCTGATCCGAAAACATAAAAAGCACGCTTTTCACAGTGATGTGGATGAGTTGCAGTATATGTTAAGTGATAATGAAATGATCAGTGGTAAACTTGCAGCAGAGGAACTGTTACGTGTTTTATCTACACTCCCGGATGGATACAGAATTGTGTTCAATATGTTTGCTATAGAAGGATATAGTCATAAAGAAATAGCTAATGAACTTGGGATTAGTGAAAACACGTCTAAATCACAATATTCAAGAGCAAGAGCGTATTTACGTGATTGCATTGAAAAACTAGAAACAAGAGCGTTAAAACGTGAAGAAGACTGAAAATATAGAGAAGCTTTTTAGAGAGGAGCTGGGGAGTTATGAAGCTCCCGTAAATGCTGATCTGTGGAGCACCATTTCTCAACAGGTCGGAGCAAATGCTGCTGCTTCAGGTTCTGCCGGATTAGGTATTGCATCAAAACTCATTATAGCTGCTACTGCTATCGGTACAATAGGATTGATTTCTTACTTTGTTGTTGAAGGTTCTTCAACTAAGAAAACTAAAGAACTACACACGAAAAACTTCATAGAAAAGCCTTCTGATGAAGTAAAAATCAATCCTGAAAGTACTGCTACTGATGATGAGTTGGTCTTAGAAGAAGCAACATTGGTTGTTGCAGAAGATATTTCATTAGATAATGAGATAGTACAGCGAGATAATAAGCAGGAAGAGAGAGAGGAAATTAGTGCAGATATTTCTGAATTTTCTGCAGAGGAAACCGAAATGGTTGATCTGGATCAGCTTGTTGAAGAGCTAAAAGAGAATTCGACAGCAAATAGTAAGGGTAATCCGGTTACGGAAGATAAGAAGGTGAATAATGGAAGAGATTCCGTTAGTAAGAGTTCGGCTGAGAATGACACTCCGGTTATAAATGAGGCAACAAATGATGAAATATTGGTTCATCATAAAGAGGAATCAGCGACCATTTTCTCTGAGAAATTGCCAAATATTATCACTCCAAATGGAGATGGAGATAATGATTTCCTTGTTATAAAAGCAAAGGAGAGACTTTCTTATTTCAAAATAGAAATTTATGATTTAAGAGGTCGTGTTGTGTTCCGAAGTGAAGATCCTGATTTTAGATGGGACGGAACTTTACCAGAAGGGGAGCCTGCTCCGGCAGGAAGATATGTGTATCAGATCGAAGTTCGGACAGCGGTGAACAATTCGGGTAAACCATTTGTTCAATCTCTTGAAATAGTACGATAGAAAATTTCATAGACAAAAGGAAAGGCGGTGATCTTATAACAGATCCCGCTTTTTTAATTTCAGTACAACAAATTCTAAACTATACAGTTTTAGTTTCTTACTTTTGATGAACAAATTATTTTCTTTTTATCATGAATGAAGGAACTGCATCGAAACATCTTCCTGTTTCGCAAATGGCTGAAAATCTTATAGGTTCAGAGATTATAAAACTGGCCGGAGAGGTGAATACAAAAATTAGAAACGGTGAAAAAATCTACAATTTTACAATAGGTGATTTTAATCCGTCGATTTTTCCAATTCCGGAAGAACTAAAGCAGGAAATTATTAATGCATATCTATCCGGAGAGACAAATTACCCGGCAGGAAACGGAATGGCAGAGTTAAGGGAATCTGTGTCAAGCTATATTTCCGGGATGCAGAAATTGAATTACAGTCCCGATGAAATTCTGATTGCCGGTGGTGCGCGCCCGGTAATTTATGCTACATACAAAGCTATTATTGACCCGGGAGATGGTGTTCTTTTTCCGGTTCCTTCGTGGAATAATAACCATTATTGCCATTTATCAGGAGCAAAAGCTCTTTGTGTTCAGACAAAACCTGAGACAAATTTTATGCCGACAGCTGAAGACATAAAACCATTTATTAAGGATACGGTTTTACTGGCATTATGCTCTCCCCTGAATCCTACAGGTACCACTTTCACAGAAGAGGCTTTGCGGGATATTTGTGAATTGGTTATAGCTGAAAATCAAAGAAGAGGGGAAGGGGAGAAACCGGTCTATATTATGTACGACCAGATTTACTCAGCGCTTACGTATGGAGATATTAAGCATGTTGATCCTGTTTCACTCTATCCGGAATTACGTGATTACACCATTTTTGTGGATGGAATTTCAAAAGCATTTTCTGCTACCGGAGTAAGGGTTGGCTGGACGTTTGGTCCGGAACGTATCATTTCAAAAATGAAATCAATTTTGAGTCATGTGGGTGCTTGGGCACCACGTGCGGAGCAAATAGCGACTTCTCGTTACTTAAAAGACAGAAAGACGTACGAACACTTTCTCGATACAATTAAAGTGCGTATAAGCGAACGTTTGAATGGTTTTTACGAAGGTTTGTGCAAACTTCAGGAAGAAGGTTTTACGGTTGAAGCAATTGCACCGCAGGCAGCCATGTATTTAACAGTGAAATTAGATTTACGTGGTAAAACGACGGAGGAGGGTATGACACTTGAGTCAATGGAAGATGTTACAAAGTATATTTTGGATGTAGCGAAAATAGCTTTGGTCCCTTTCTATGCTTTTGGAGCTGAAAAGGATTCACCCTGGTTCAGACTCTCTGTGGGGACAGCTTCCATTGAAGATGTAAACGATGCCCTGGATTCCTTGCGGATTGCTTTGGAAAAATTGAAATAACAGACAGGATATATTAAAGAAAAATGAACGGGGTAAGAGATCAATAGTCTTCTTCCTCGTTTTCTTTTTCAGCCTTTTTCCGATTAAGAGGAATGAATAAAGCAATTCTGTATATGATGGGAAGATAGCGTCCCAGATTCGGATTAATAGGATCAGCCAACTTGATAAAATAGTCATTGCGGAGTGGGGAAGGTTGCGAATTTAAATCTTCTCTGACACCATCATAAACATCGTATAAAATACCAACGTTTAGACGTATCGGAAATTCGTTAATTAGGAATTCTTTGGACATACCTAATCCAAGAAAAGCAGTTGGAGTCCATTTTTCGGGACGTACACCTTGATTAACTGATCCGAAAGGATTCTTAAGCATCTCCAACTCGGCACCTACAAAGAACCATTCGTAAAAACGATAGTGAAGGAAAAGACCACCACCATAAATAGAACCCGAGTTTCCTACTCCTGTATAGTTGTTTTTACTCCAGAAGTGTTGATAGCGGAAAGAGGGACCAAAGGCAAGTCCTCCTTCGGTAACCATAGAAAACTTTACACCACCACCTGCACTTCCACCGAATGTTGAGAAACTGGCGGCCGTAACTTCTGCACCAATTTCGTAGTTCAATTGTGTTTTTGCGGAATTGAATAGGGATAATGAAAGGAGAAGCAGCAAGCCATTTTTGATACTATTCATACAAACAGGATTTGCATTCAAAGTTAACGAATTTCAGAAGAAGGCGAGTTGAAGAAAACAAAAAACCCTCTGACTTATTGAAAATCAAAGGGTTATTATGAGGTCCCGAGCGGATTCGAACCGCTGTACGAGGTTTTGCAGACCTCTGCCTAGCCACTCGGCCACAGGACCATTTTCCATGCGGGTCACAAAATTAATAAAAAAAAGTAAAGAAAGACTATTCTTCAATAATTATCGCCACATTATCCACATCTCCATTTATGGGGGGTGTAATTTTTGTGACTTTAACACGTACGGAAAACAGGTTTTCAGACTCTCTTTTTATGCGATCAATAATGCGCTGTCCGACATGTTCAATTAGTTTGGAGCGTTGCATCATTTCCTCATGAACTATTTGATTAACAAGTACATAATCAATCGTTTTACTTAGGTCATCTTCCTTTGCAGCCAGTGAAAAATCAGTTGTCATGGAAACATCAACGGTATAGTGCCCGCCAATATCAGCTTCTTCCTGCAAGCAGCCGTGATTTGTGTAAAGCTTTATACCGTTGACTTCTATAATGTGCTTCATTGTTTATTTTCCTATTTTGGAAATTCCTTCTTCCATGCGTGAAAGGCATTCTTCTTTGCCTAACAGAGAGCAGATGGAGAACATACTTGGTCCCATTCCTTTCCCGGTAATCAGAACACGGAAATTAGGAAGAACAGCTCCGATTCCCATTTCTTTTTCTTCAAGGAAGGATTTAAAAGCGACCTCAATAGTTTCTTCTGTAAAATCTGAAAGAGAAGCCATTCGTGTACTCCATTCCTGCATAAGTTCAGTCGTTCCTTCTTTCCACTTCTTGCTAACGGTTTTTTCGTCGTAAGAAGCAGGTTTTTCGAAGAAATAAGCGCCTTCTGCATAGATATCTTTTACAAAAGTGGCACGTTCTTTCATCAACTCACAAACATGAGCTAGATAATCGTCAGAATACGAAGAAAGATTTGCTTCTTTTTTAAGGATTTCAGTGAGTTTCGTATTATCCGTATTTCTGAGATACTGTTGCTGGAACCATTTTGTCTTATCTGGATCAAATTTAGCTCCTGCTTTACCCACACGCTCTATGCTGAATGCGTTAATAAGCTCTTCCATTGAGAAAATTTCCTGGTTAGTACCTGGATTCCACCCTAAGAATGCAAGCATGTTTACAAAGGCTCCTGAAAAATAACCTTGTTCACGGTAACCAGTATATAATTCTCCTTCTGCTGTTTCCCAGTTTGTTGGGAAAACAGGAAAGCCTAAGCGGTCTCCGTCACGTTTGGATAATTTTCCGTTTCCGTCCGGTTTAAGGAGTAGGGGAAGGTGGGCAAATTTCGGAGCTTCCCACCCGAAAGCCTGGTACATATACATGTGTAGCGGAGCGGAGGGTAACCATTCTTCTCCACGGATAACATGCGTGATTTCCATTGTATGATCATCAACTATATTTGCAAGGTGATACGTTGGCATTCCGTCACTTTTAAACAAAACTTTGTCGTCCAGATTATTGGTGTTTACAACCACCCATCCACGGATTTGATCTTCAAAACGGATATCTTCATTACGGGGCATTTTCATACGGACAACATAAGGGTCCCCGTTTTCAAGACGCTTTTGTACTTCATCGGCAGGAAGAGTGAGCGAATTCTTCATATTCGTTCGGGTAACACAATTGTATTGCCAGTTGGGCATTCCCATCTTTTTAGCCTGCTCACGCATATTAGCTAATTCCTCTGCTGTATCGAAAGCATAATAGGCCATTTCTTTTTGGATCAATTCTTCAGCATATTGGCGATACATTGGTTTCCTTTCAGACTGGATGTAAGGGCCGTATTCTCCACCTATACCCGGACCTTCATCCGGAATAATACCGCACCAGTTTAGTGCATCAATAATGTACTCCTGCGCACCGGGAACAAAACGGGTCTGATCAGTATCTTCTATTCTTAGAATAAAAGAACCACCGCTTTTTTTAGCCAGTAGATAATTGTAAAGTGCCGTTCTGACTCCTCCCATGTGAAGTGGTCCGGTGGGTGACGGCGCAAATCGAACGCGAACAGGTGTATCTGACATAATTGTTTTTTTGTGCAAAGATAAAACATTGTAACGTTCTACAGACGGCTTAAACAGATTGATTCAGCAATATTTACTACCTTAGTAAGTTATTCTATTGAGTAGAGATTGTAATATGAATGCATACGAAGGACTTTTAAATCAGGTTGAGGAATTTATCAG
>NZ_CFIGVI010000030.1:11191-35489 GCF_984588085.1 Wandonia sp. | reverse complement strand
CTTATTAAAAAGTATAGCCTGAAAGAACTGAGCGACAATGAAACCATGCGATTGATTTACTTTTAAAAGCAAATTTGCTCCTCATTTGATAGATATAGAGTTGTAAATTAGCAATATTAATTGATAAAAATAATTAAACCGATTAACTAATTAGGGAGTCTTAGAGAGAGAAGTACTTTTAAATTATAATTATTCGTAACCAAACGTAAATAATATGAAATTCATATCCGGTATCGTTATATTTATTGTTTTTGTCTCGTCTTGTGTGGAGAGTAGAGATAATGAGGAAGAAAATAAGTCATATAAAACAAGCCCTATTCACATTGGTAAAGTTGGAGTCATTGGGGATGATAATAGTGATATTACTACGGAAGGATTTGATTGGTCGGGCTACGAAGTAATTCAAAAAGAGAAAAAGTTAGATCTAATGGAGGAGCTAAGATTTGATTTTGAATACTTAGCAGTTAATGATAATTGGAAAGAAGAAAATATTGAGGCTTTTCATTTTATAGATATAGATACTGATAATGATTTGGATTGCATTTTTGAAGGGTGGAGTGGAGGAGAGCCCAATTGTGTTAGAATCTATCTAAACGTTGATACAACATTTGTGAAAGTATTTGACGAATTTCAAAAGGTTACAGATTTGGAAATTAGTGAAAAAGGATTGGGGAGCTTGTCAATTGAAGACCCCGGATGCTGTGGCTCTTATATGATATTCAATATGGATTATAGGGTGGGTACATCGAGAGATACGATGCGTTTCACGTTACTTAATCGAACAGCCCGAACTGAAGATACTGAATTGCCCAATAAACAAATAGAGAAACCGAAAAGATTTGTTGTTGAAAATGATGTTTATTATTTGAGAGCAACACCGAAAATTGATACAGTAGATTTATGGTACGGTGTAGATAGAGGGAAGGATAATATCATTGCGGAATTTAATAGAGGAGTTAAAGGTACGGCAATAGGAGAGTCAATAGATGAAACAGGTCGTGTATGGTGGTATGTTGAAATGGATACAGATGTTAAACCTGCTAAATCCCATTTTTATGATCTTGAAGAAGTACCTACGAAAATGACAGGTTGGATGAGTTCAAAATTTGTACGAGAAATATAGAAGTAGTAGATATAGTATGGTTGGTTGTTTTTAGATGGTAAATATATGTAATAGAGTTTTTGCACAAAAGTATCCTCGTTAGGAATCAATCGAAATCAGTTCATTTAACGATCATGCTACATACTATTTGAGCGAATAATTATGGAAGATCTGAATAAATATGTTGCCATTTATAAAGCGCAACTGAATAAAGGAGATATAGCGATTGCTTATAAAGAGCTGGTAAAATTTATGATGAAATTGCGAACGGATTGCAGTAAACGTTTTTCACATCAATATGCATTTTCCGGAATTCTACAAGGATATCTTGATTATACCTATTTCTATTATTCCAACGACTTTTTGAAAAGTAAAAAACTAAAACTCGGGCTTGTGTTAAATCACCGGGAAATAAGATTTGAAATTTGGCTTTTGGGGAACACTATTCCCATTCAAAAGAAATATTGGGAATTACTGAAAACAGCAAAATGGAATAGAAATAAAACCGAAATGCCAGACTATTCTATTCTTGAAACCACATTGGTTATAACTCCTGATTTTAATGATCTTGATAAGCTAACCGAACAAATAGAGACTAAAATGCTCCGGATCTCGGATGAGGTAGTAAAGTATCTAAAAACAATAAATTAGATTTATAGTAGGGATTAAATAGGACAGTATGAAAAATAGCATAGTATTATCACTCTTTTGCTTGTTAGTTGTTTAGTAATGCACAACTAATAGCAGCTTTTGAGTGAGGCGTGCGGTGACACTTTACTCACTCTACAGCGGGTGGGATCAACAAAAGCAGGCTGTTTGTAGTTTGTCAGACCAGGAGTTAATCGATCTGATGAATCAGAAAATAGAGTCTTTAAAATCGCATCCAAAAACCAAAGTAAAAGGAGTGATGGGAATTGTTATTAACTGCTAAGGAGTCAAAATTGTCTTGGGAAATAGAGAAGTTTTTAATGGAAAATGGAGACTGGAAAACCCGGTGTTTACAATGGTGAAAATGTAGATTGTTCAGAGTTAATAGGGTTTAAAATTAAAAAAGGAGACATCTATTTGGATTAAGATAGTAAGATACTTCCATTAAAAGCAATCGACAGAATAACCGTGCGTGGGAACAATCAAAGAGATGAATTTATCTCAACGAAGTTTAACTGGTTGATAATTGGTACAATACTTGTTGGTTTACGTGTGATTTTATAATGAACCTAAAAGTAGATATGTGTATGAACCGAACGATACTATTCTCTATACTATTGGTGTTATTTCCAACTTTACTGCATGCGCAGAAAGAAGAACTTATTATTGAATACACGGAACCGAAAGAAATGAACTATGGTACAACCGTACGGTTTGATTTTTTTCTAAAAAAGCTAAAAAACGGAAAAACAAGATCCCTGAGTCAATTTTATATTGACAAGTTTGATGTTACATGCAAAAATGGAGGATTCGAATTTGTAAAGGAAGAGAACCGTCTGGTGGGATACCTGACCTTAGCGCCTTACCCCGAAAGTTACCTTGATACCATAACACGATTAAACATAAAAATGGAATATGTACAGGATTTAAAAGGGTATACATACACAAAGGAGGTTGAATACGAATTCAGACTCAACCGAAAAGGAAAAATTCAATTGGATTTTAGTGGGAATGCCGGAGCAAAAGGAAAATTCGGGAGGAATAAAAAGTTATTCGGCACTTTGTTTTACTATGGAGCAAATGACGGCGAAGACGGAACCAATGGAGTGAATGGTGCTGATCTGGAACTCAAAATTCGTCCGTTTTATACCAGCAATGGCGATAGTCTGATTCTTATTCAGGCGATTGATAAGAAAGATTCTCTTGTGGCTGTTTACCAGCTTCCTGAATTATATACGCCCATTCATATTGATGTGCGGGGAGGAGATGGCGGAAATGGGGGTAAAGGACAGCGGGGAAGTAATAAATACAGTCATAAGAGTAATGGCGGAGATGGAGGTAAAGGGGGCAATGGTGGAAATGGAGGAAGCCTGGTTTGCTATATACATCCCGGAGTTGCTTTCCTGAAAGAAAATTTGACCGTAGAATTTGCAGGAGGATTACCCGGTAAAGGGGGAGCCGGAGGACGTGCGGGAAAGAGTAAAGCAAAAGCAGAAACTCAATTTGAAGGTGTTCCCGGTGCAGATGGGCAAGATGGTCAGCCCGGAATTCCCGGAAATGCTCCGGAAATTCGAATTGAGGAAATTAGATTCGACGGGAACTAAGCTACCGGAATACGGGATTTGATCTTTTCAAGCAATACTGTACGTCTGGAAACAAATTTACCAAGATCTTTCCCCTGAAGTATTTTTCGGATTTTAAGCTCTCTGAAATTGTTCCACCAGTAATGGAATATAACAAACGTAATTCCGGGAACAACAAAATAGTAACCGATAGCTACCCACCAATTGGGGTAAATCAGATAGTAAACCAGAAAGATGAAAAGAATATTATAAATACCGGCAACTGCGAGTCCCGCTACCATTTTCACACTACTCCAGAATACATCTCTGCGAAATGCTTTTTCAATGAGTGGTTTGATGATAAAATAGGAGGGAGCTCCGTGAATAAGACCCAGTAAAGCAAAAGGGAATCCCAGGAAAAGAAGTAAATAGTTTTTCCAGAGACTGATTTTACCTTTGGTAGCATATTCGTAGATAAATCGTTCTTGCAGTCTTGATTTTTTCAAAAGGCTGAAATAGCCATCAACCTCTTCTTTTAACTGATCCAATTCTTCTTCCTTGTCCTCTTCATGTTCATTCATCCATAGCGCAAGATTTCTGGAGTATTCCCAGCGCTTTTTAAGCGGAATGGATTCGTCTTTGTTCTCATTATTCATTCCCTTTCGGGTAAGTGACATAACTCCTTCGTGAAGCGAACACCACTCTTTTTTATCGACATGCGTAATCTGGTCGCGCATATCTTTCTCTATTCGTTTGGTGATTTCCGAAATCGTCTTTCCGGAATTTTCCAGATAGACTTCTTTATAATCATTCAAACATATCTTCGGACCATAAGCGACAAGGATTTCACTTCTGAACTCTTTCGGGTTTGTATAATTCAACCCGACTGCCTGCATGGATATTTCTTTTTTCCAGTTACACTTTTCGAGTGCTTCAAATCCCAAACGGACACTTCCTTTTTTTACCGGTTTAAGACGACGGATAAACTTATCATCCGTAAATCCTTCAGCAAACATGATAATACCTCTTCCGCGTCGGAGTTCTTTAGCAGCTGTATCGAAAACTTCCTGATTTTTCCGAACGGCATCTTCTCCGTCATGATTTCTGTAGATGGGTAACATGTGTGCACTCCAGAATACCTGCTTCATAACACCCTTATAAATATCTCCTCTTGTCATAAAATGAACAATAGGATTTTGCCGCACGGCAATAATCAACGGATCCATAAAGGAACTGGGGTGATTGGAAGCGTATATAGTTCGGTTTACAAAATTCTTTGGTGCACGCACTCTGGCATGACGCTTATAATAGATTCGTAAACTAAAGTTCAGAACAATTTTAAGAATTAAATACAGAGGTCTCATCTATCTTTATAAAAATAGGGCACAAATATACGTTCTTATTCCTCTTCTTTCTTACTTTTATCGATCTCTTTCTCTAATTTTCTGTTTTTTCCGATCATAAAACCAAGCAAAATTTCATGGCTTCCTCCGGATTGAACAGTTCTGTATTTACCTATACCTGCATCATACGAATAACCAATGCGGAAGTTTTTGGCAAAATTAGCTCCGGCACTGATGGTCAAAGAACCGGTATTACGATATCCGACTCCTAACCAGGTCATACGTTTGTATTGTACCCGAAGCATTCCCTCAAAATTGAAAGGAGCATTTTTAACAGTTCTCATAAATAAGGCGGGAGAAACAGTCCATGCTTCATTCAGGTCAATATTTCCAGCCAGATAGATAAAATGATGACGTTCAAAACGAGATCCGGTATTGATACTTTCTACAGCATATTTATTACCAATAACCTGAGTCATGGAATAACCGATTTCGAAGTACTTACTATAGATCATAGTTCCCGCCTGCATATCAAAGAAATTCTGATTCCCTCCATTGGTAAGTAAATTCATGTAGGAAGCATCATTCTGGTGGTACAGGTTAACTTTATCCGGATTTAATCCGAAGTTACTCCATCCTCCCGACACACCAAAAGACATGTTAACTGATTTTACTAATGGAAAATGGAAAGAATAAGAGGCTCCCAGACTCATTTTGTTAAAGGGACCCATTTGGTCTGAATATACCCGTCCTCCGACAACATGTTTCAATATGCCTGTAGAAACTTGTGGTGATGAGAAAAACGCACCGTCAGGTCTGAACTCTTGAAGAGCATTACCGTCCTTCTTGTTAAACTTAATGCGGGAATGTACCGTACCGAAAATGGTTCTCGGTGCACCGCTGAAGCCGGCCCATTGTTGTCTGAATCCCAGATTAACATCAATCAGTGAAGTCATTCCTGATGCTGCAGGGTTAAAAATATAAGGATTCAGGTAAAATTGAGTAAACTGACTTTCCTGTTGTGCTGTAACGGTACCTGAAAGTCCTAAAGTAACCAGTGATATGATAAATAATTTCTTCATGATTCTCTCGATTAATAGATAATGCTGATTGTACCTTTCAGAACGGTATCCTGTTCATCATTGAATTCAATTGTATAGTAATACGTCCCCATTGGAAGAGGCTCCCCTTTATGGGTTCCGTCCCAGTTGTACGAATACCCCTTTGATTCGAAAACAAGGTTCCCCCATCTGTTAAATACACGTACCAGACATTCGGGGTGCATTGCGTCCAGATTATTGAGCACCCAAACATCGTTGTCTCCATCGCCATTTGGGGTAATCATATTAGGGAAGTCACCATACTCACTGCAGGCTTCTACTGTAATTGCAATCGTATCACGTGTAGCAGGGCATTCGTGTTTTTTCAGCTCATAAACCAGTTGATTCGTCCCGAACCGGATTTCATTCAAATCGGTTACCGGCTCAAACGGAGCAGAAATAAACGCGGTTCCTTCAATGAAGTACCAACGAACAGATGTAGATACTTCCGGCTGATTTCCTTCAATAGTAATGGCATTATTTTCAAGACATAATGTAACATCTTCTGAAGGTGTCAGAATGGTCGCCTTTTCTGTACGGTATACATTTGCGGTGTCACGAGATACGGGACAGGAACCGTTAGAGACAGACCATACAATTTCATTCCATCCTTGCTCCAGATTTGACGCTGAAGTAATTGCGCTACCAGGATTTGAGAAGACAACATTGCCACTGGTAGAAGTCCAAAGTCCTGACCCAGCTGAAGGTTGACTGGCTGTCAATTGAACAAAGTCCAAATCACAGGCATAAACCGAATCAACTGTCGAAGCCGGAAGAGGAAGTTCAAACACTTCAATTACCAACGTGTCAGATGAGCTACCACACTGAGCTGTAGATACTGTCCACACGAGTTTATTGATTCCGTAGCTCAGGTTGTTAACGCCTGTGGTAGGAGCAAACTGATTATTAAATGATCCAGATCCGCTGAATACCGTCCATTCTCCTGTACCTTGAGCAGGAGGAGTGGCAGAAATTACAGTTGAGATGGTATCACATAATTGTAAGTCCATACCTGCATCGGCCTGACCTGGGAAATTGAAAATTTCAACTGTAAATGAACAAGAGGCTGTGTTACCTGAAGAATCAGCCACCTCATAACTTAGTGTCGTTACTCCTACAGGGAAATCATCTCCTGAACCAAGACCACTTGCATCTGTTTGCGTTGTAATCGCAATACAGTTATCCGTTCCAACAGGTTCTGTAAATGTAACTGTCGGATCACACGACTGAATATCCGATGAACAAGTAATTTGAGGAGCAGTATTTTCCTGAATGAATAATTCGAAAGTACAGGTTGACTCATTCCCTGCCACATCCTGAGCAGTCAATGTTATTGGGTGATGTCCTGTTATCAGGTTTGTTCCCGGAGCGGGAAGCTGAGAAACGGTAAATCCTGAACAGTTGTCACTGACAACAGCAAGCGATGTATAGTCATTTAGAGAAGTAGTACAGGCTGTACCGATATCCTCAGTTTGATCTCCAGGACATGTAATGACCGGTGGAGTGGTATCATCTGCAATTACCTGAACGATACAGGTTCCACTGTTTCCGCTTTCATCAGTTAAAGATACAGTCACATTGGTTGTTCCGCTGGACAAACTTCCTGCAGCAGGAACCTGTGAGAAGACAAGATTAGCTGTTGCTGTACAGTTGTCTGTCCCCGATGTTACGGACGATAAGTCCGGAACTGGGTAATCACAATTACTTACAATAGTTGCTGTGTAAGTTGCATCACAGGTTACGTCGGGTAATGTTGCATCAACTAAACCTACATTAAAGGAACAAACAGAACTGTTTCCAGATACATCCATAACTGTTAATGTTACATTTTGGTTAGCTGTAATAACCGTTCCCTGTACCGGAGATTGTGTGATTGTCAAATCAACAGTCGGTGAGCAGTTATCAGAAGCAGAGATTAAGTTTCTATAATCTCCCAATGTCCCGTTACAGAAATCAGGATCAGCTGTTATCGTTGTATTTGGCGCACACGAAGCAATTACAGGATCAATATTATCTTCTACTTCCAGCGTGAAGTCACATTGGGATATGTTATTGTTTTCATCCTCGGCAAAAAGTGTGATAGTATGTGTCCCGATGGCAAGAGATGTTCCAATTGCCGGAGACTGCGTTCTGATAATAGCTGCCTGCGCTGTACAATTATCTGTTGCTGTTGCATTAACAGCCATATCCGTTACGGTGTAACTACATGAAGCATCTGTTGAAACCGTAATTGTACTTGATGTACAAAGTATTGAAGGAGAAATGTTGTCAATTAAATTGATATTGAATTGACAATCAGATGTGTTCCCAGCCTCATCTTCAGCTTCCATTGTGACACTAATCGTATTTCCGTGTCCGGATAAAACTGTTCCTGCAGCAGGTGATTGTGAAATAAGAATGTCAGCTACAGCAGAGCAGTTGTCACTTACGGTAACGTCTCCGGAGAAATCAGCCAGTGTCGCCTGACAGTTTGCGTCCAGATTAACAGTCTGGTCTCCCGGGCAGGAAATCGCAGGATTTGTATTATCAACTGCAGAGATAGAGAAGTTACATTGATCGGAATTTCCCTGCTCGTCTGTTACTGTAATAGTAATCGGATGAGTACCTGATCCGCTAAGTGTTGCACCCGGAGCCGGAGATTGATTAATAACCAGGTCTGCCGGAGCTGTACAGTTTTCAGTAACAATGATAGAACCTGTGTAATCCGATACGGTAATGTCACAGGAAGCATTTGAATTTACAACCTGATTAACCGGACAGCTTACTGAAGGTGCTGTTGCATCAACAAAAGTTGTATTAAATGTACATTGGCTGTTGTTTCCGGCTTCATCTGTCACTGTAATTGTGATAACTTCATCGGCTGTAACAGTGCCGCCGATACCGGGTGATTGAAGTATCGTAAGGTCTCCAAGTGCAGAACAGTTGTCTGACGTTACAATAGAACCGGTGTAGTCTGCGCGAACGGCTTCGCAGGAAGCATCTGCTGTTACATTTTGATCGGTTGGACAAGTGACGGAAGGGTTGATTCCGTCTACCAGAGTAATATCAAAATTACAGTTGGTTTGATTCCCTGCTTCATCTTCAATGGTCAGTTGTACCGCTTGCATTGTTCCATGTCCGTTCAACGTGGTTAATGGAGCCGGAGTTTGCGTAATTACAAGGTCTCCGGTTGCGGAACAGTTATCCGAAGGAGAAATCAATGTTGAAAAATCCTGAACCTGATATTCGCAGGAAGCGTCAACATTTACATTCATATCCGATGGGCAGCTGACAGTAGGGGCTGTCGCATCAATCAATACAATATTGACAGTACAGGATGTGTTATTTCCTGCTTCATCGTATGCTGTCAGATCTACATTAATATTATCAAGATGACCGGATAGCGTATGGGTTAACGGTGTTTGTATAAAAACAATATCGATAGAATCCGTACAATTATCTGATACGGTAATTAATCGTTTCCATACTTCTCCAATATCACCGTTACAGGTAGCTGTTTGAGTAACTACGGTATCACTTAACGGACAAGTGATAACCGGATCGATTATGTCTGTGGCTTCAAGTAGCACATTGTCAATAGCAAGTGATGGAAGATCAATGATTGAATTATCATACGTATACCGGAACCCCAGGTCGAAAGTAGTTCCTTCCAGCGAAGCAGGAAGAGATACAGACGTGGATGACCAACCTCCGGATAGCGTCAGGTTTGAGCCGGATACAACATTCCAGGATGTTCCACCGTCTGTACTATAAACTACTTCGCCATAATCTCCGGCATTTCCTCCTATATTATAGTCAAAAGTTAAAAGGAGATTGGTTCCGCAAAATGCATCAACTTCACGGGATAAAATAATCGAACTACTCGCAGAAGTCGAATTTGTATATGTGTATACAGCCCCGCAGGGGTCTATAATACCATCGGAAACGTAAGACGAAAAGGTTCCTGTAGATGAAGGACCGTTACCGGCACACTCTCCAATGTTCCAACTATTCTCTCCCGGGATACCATCTCTCATCCATTCGGTGGAAGCTCCCTCGAAATCGCTGAAAAACAGGGTGACGGTTTGCGCCGAGACCGAGAAAATACCTGTTGAAAATAAAATAAATGAACAAAATGCGAATTTGAAAAAAGAATTTATTCGCATTGTTGAAGTAGTTAATACGTTCATAATCATATAGATTCTCAATGATATTAATGTAGCAGTTACATCAAATTTTCTGCTAATATACAATAGTATGGGAATATTTTAAAATATCTGGTGATAATAGAGGAGGTTGAAAGAGAGGGAAAAAAGAAAAGCCTTCCGAAGAAGGCTTTCTGTTAAAAATTAGGACTCAATTCATGTGTCTTATAGAATTCATCGATGTATTGAACAGCATCTTCAGCAGTATCAACTATACTGAAAAGATCAAGGTCTTTTGGGGAAATGTTGTTTTCTGACTCTAACATTTCCGTTCGGATCCAGTCAATTAACGGCGTCCAGAATTTTTTACCAACCAATACCACAGGTCTGTGATTGATCTTTTTAGTTTGTATTAGCGTAAGAGCTTCAAATACCTCATCCAGTGTTCCAAAACCTCCCGGAAGGATAACAAATCCCTGTGCATATTTTACAAAAATCACTTTGCGGACAAAGAAGTAATCAAAATCCAGAACGCTGTCATAGTCAATATATGGATTATGGTTTTGTTCAAATGGAAGTGCGATATTCAATCCAACAGATTTTCCACCTCCTTTTTGAGCACCTTTATTTCCCGCTTCCATAATGCCAGGACCTCCTCCGGTGATGATTCCGTATCCTTTTCTCGCCAATTGTTCAGCAATGTCTACTCCTATCTGGTAATACGGGTTATCCGGTTTGGTCCGGGCAGATCCGAAGATAGAAATACAAGGTCCTATTCGGGCCATTCTTTCATACCCTTCTACAAATTCAGCCATGATCTTGAATATGGCCCAGGAATCATTGGTTTTAATTTCGTTCCAATCTTTTTTTGTCATTCTTTTTTAGTTTAATTCTAATGCGAGATAGCGCGCAGTGTGCGAAACCTCACTGTATTTTTTTACAATTTCTTCAGGCGTCCCTTCACAAACAATTGTTCCTCCTCCTCGTCCTCCCTCAGGTCCCAGATCTGCAATATAATCACTAACTTTTATAATATCCATATTATGTTCAATAACGACCACTGTATTCCCCTCATCAACCAGGCGTTGAAGAACTTCTATCAGCATACGGATATCTTCGAAGTGTAATCCTGTGGAGGGTTCATCAAGGATATAAATTGTTTTTCCTGTACTTTTCTTTGCCAGTTCAGAAGCCAGTTTGATACGTTGAGCTTCTCCTCCTGATAAGGTTGTGGAAGGCTGTCCTAATTTGATATAATTGAGACCTACAGACGATAAGGTTTGTAGAATACGATGTATTTTAGGTACTGCTTCAAAAAAGGAGGTAGCCTCTTCGATATTCATTTCAAGAACATCGTTAATTGACTTTCCTTTATAACGAACTTCCAGTGTTTCCTGATTGTATCTTTTTCCCTGACAGGTTTCACATTCGACAAGTACATCCGGAAGAAAATTCATCTCCACTACTTTTACACCTGCTCCCAGACAGGTTTCACATCTTCCGCCCTTCACATTGAAAGAAAATCTTCCGGGTTTGTATCCTCGGATCTGGGCTTCAGGAAGACGAGCGAAAAGACTGCGGATTTCGTCGAACACTTTGGTGTAGGTGGCTGGATTAGAACGAGGTGTTCTACCGATCGGACTTTGATCAATATCAATTACTTTATCGAGGTGCTCTAAACCGGATACTTTCTTATACGGCATAATTTTCTTAACGCCGTTGAAGTAATGATTGTTTAAAAGCGGGTAGAGTGTTTCGTTAATCAGCGTTGATTTTCCACTTCCCGAAACTCCGGTGATACAGGTGAAAGTACCAAGGGGCAGACGCAATGTGACGTCTTTCAGATTATTTCCGGAGGCTCCTTTCAGTACCAGCTTTTTACCGTTTCCTTTTCTTCTTGTTTCGGGGATTTCTATGGATTTAGTTCCGTTCAGGTAGGAAGAAGTTAGCGATTTACCTTTAATTATATCTTTATAAGTACCTACAGTGACAATTTCTCCTCCGTGAATCCCGGCTCCCGGACCAATATCAACAATATGGTCAGCGGCCTCAATCATTTCTTTGTCGTGTTCCACTACTATAATTGAATTACCGGTGTCACGCAGTTTTTTTAAGGACTCAATTAAACGGGTGTTGTCCCGTTGATGCAGTCCGATGCTGGGCTCGTCCAAAATGTAGAGAACATTAACTAATTCTGATCCGATCTGCGTAGCAAGTCGGATACGTTGAGCTTCTCCTCCTGAAAGGGATTTTGCCGGACGATTAAGCGACAGGTAATCAAGACCAACCTGAAGGATAAAGCCTACACGGTCTTTTATTTCCTTAATGATTTCACGACCAATTACTTTTTGAGAATCATTCAACAGGGTATCTAACGAAAGAACCCATTGGTTCAAATCGGACATGTCGAGTTCTACAATTTCCCCAATATGTTTGTCACCGATACGGAAATAATACGATTCCTGACGTAAGCGATGTCCGTTACAGGAAGGGCATGTAATTTTATTCATAAAACCATCTGCCCATCTTTTGATCGGAGCAGAGGGGTTTTCCTCGTAATGTCGGCTGATGAATCCTGCAATTCCTTCAAACCCTCTGTTGTCATCCTGATTTCCAAAAAGTAATTCGCGAACCAGTTGTTCATCGAATTCTTTAATAGGTGTCGTTAGTTTGTGACCGTAGCGATTGACAATATATTCGATTTTATCCGTAAGGTGTTTGGATTTTAATTCCCCCAACGGAACAATTCCACCTGACTTGATTGATTTCGTGTCATCAGGAATGATTTTGGAAATATCAATTTCCGAAACTTCACCCAAACCATTACAATGCTGACAAGCTCCGTAGGGAGAATTGAAAGAAAACAAGTTAGGTTCAGGCTCCGGATAACTGATTCCCGTCGAAGGACACATAAGTGATCTGCTGAAATAACGCTCTTCTCCTGAATCAGCATCAAGTATAATTAATGAACTATCCCCTTGCTTCATCGCTAATTGAACCGATTCATTTACCCGTTGTCTTTGTTTCGAATCTACTTTTATACGATCGACAACAATTTCAATATCGTGAATTTTATATCGGTCCAGACGCATTCCTGCAGTAATATCTCTTAGTTCACCATCTACACGTACTTTATTGAATCCGAGTTTAGTAACTTGCTCAAAAAGTTCGCGGTAGTGTCCTTTTCTCCCTTTTACTTTGGGAGCCAGAAGGATCAAACGCTTTCCTTCAAATTGATCAATAATGAGATCAATGATCTGGTCGTCCGAATATTTGACCATCCTTTCTCCTGTCTTGTAGGAATAGGCTTCGGAAGCACGGGCGTATAAGAGACGGAGAAAGTCGTAAATTTCAGTGATTGTTCCCACGGTTGAACGCGGGCTTTTGGAAACGGTTTTCTGCTCAATAGATATCACAGGACTTAGTCCATCAATTTTATCCACATCAGGTCGCTCTAACCCTCCGAGAAATTGTCGGGCATACGATGAAAATGTTTCGATATAGCGACGTTGTCCCTCTGCAAAAATAGTATCAAAAGCTAGTGAGCTTTTTCCACTTCCGGAAAGCCCTGTAAATACCACCAGCTTATTTCTGGGGATCTTCAGATCAACATTTTTCAGGTTATGTTCTCTCGCTCCGTAAACCTCTATTTGGTTTTTCGCTTCCAGTGTCATACTATTTTTTGAATCGTAAAAGTTACAAAATTAACCAAATGGATTAGTACACGAACGCCGAAAAAATAAAAATGTTTAGTCTTTCTGTTTGTACTTTTTGGTGTTGTAGAATAAGTAACCGAAAACAAGCGGAAAGTAAAGAGCTAACAGAGATGCGTACAGCAATTGGCTGACTGAAATAAGATAAATCATTGTTGCGGCGATACAGGCAGAAAGAACACTTATTATCAGAAAGAAGACCCCAACCTGTTTGTCTTTTAGACCTTTGTATACCAGGTGGTGGGTTGTGTGATCTTTTCCACCAATCATGGGAGATTGACCTCTTTTCAGGCGATTGATGACAACCGTAAATGTATCAGCTGCCGCGGGAGTAAAGGCTACTAATGCGACAAGCATTCCGAGCCATCTGTGGTTTTCGTAGTGAACTCCGATATTCCACAGTGAATCTACTGCTGTGAAAGCAAGATAAAGTCCCAGAAACATACTTCCGGCATCCCCCATAAACATCTTAGACGGGTTCCAGTTGTAGTATAAAAAGCCGATCAATGCACCGATGACGGAAAAATTCAGGATCAACCAGATTGATGCTGTCTGATTGTGAATCCAAAAGTAACCAAATGAGGAAGCTAGAAGAATTCCAATCGCAGTAACCGAAGAGATCCCATCCATGTTGTCAAGCATATTGATTGAGTTCATCACCCCCACAACCCAGATAACAGTAAATACAGTATCAATCCAAAGAATGTTGGAGACGGGGAGGTATGTGCCGGTATAGACAAGAATTAATCCGGTGACCACCTGGGCGCCCAGCTTTAAGAGAGGACGGGTATTATAGGCATCATCTGCAAGTCCCAGCAGGAATGCAAGAGAACCGGCTGTTAGTAATCCCAGAAGTTTCGAGTTTCGAAAGACATCGTCTTCTCCGAAAATAATCGCGTAGAAGATTAATGAAAAAAGAAAGACGATATAGAAACTGATTCCTCCCAGAGAGGGTTTGGTTTGGGCACTCCATCTGATAATGTAATCCTGATAGTTACGAATACCCAGATTTTTGGAAAATTTCAGCAATATGCCGCAGATCAGAATCGACAAACAGATACTAACAACAAAGAAAGCAAAGATCATCATGGTGGTTGTTATTTGTTGATTGAATTAGTAAGGTGATATAAATTCATTAAAAAGTGGGAGTTTTTCATCTTTTGCCGAGATGGTTACCCCACTGATGTCCGGCCAGGGAATGTCCAGATCAGGGTCGTTCCAGCGAATACCTGTTTCATGCTCAGGAGCATAATAATTGGTGCACTTATACTGGAAGACAGTGTCATCTTCTAATGTCATAAACCCATGGGCAAACCCTTCCGGAATGAAGAACTGTAGTTTATTGGTGGCATTGAGTTCAATCATTTGATAACGTCCGTATGAGGGAGAGTTCTTTCGGATATCCACCGCAATATCCAAAACAGCCCCTCTTGTAACCCGAACAAGTTTTCCTTGTCCGTAAGGTGGTTTTTGGAGGTGAAGTCCTCTGAGAATATTTTTACCGGACATGGATTCATTATCCTGTACAAAATCGACTTGTAGTCCTGTTTCGATGTGGAATTGATCTTTTCTGAAACTTTCAAGGAAATATCCTCTGTTATCTCCGAATATTTCGGGCTCAAGAATCCAAAGCCCTTCTATTTTTCCCTTTGTAAATTTCATTTCCCCAATAAGCGTTTCCAGAATTTTTGTTTGGGTTCGTCCTCATAATAATTACCATAACCGTAGCCGTAACCATAATGGTTACGTTTCGGGCTTACAGCATTCAGGATTATGCTGAGTCCTTTTATTTTCTGTACCTCTATTAATTCTATTACCCGATTGACAAAGATACGTTTCGAATAATTAGCTTTAAACACATAGATAGGGCAGTCAGCTTTAGAAAGTAAACCTATTCCGTCAGAAACCAGCCCGACCGGAGGATTGTCAATAACAATTACGTCAAACTGTTTCTTTAATTCCTCCAGTGTTTCGTTCATCGTTTCAGAAAGAATTAACTCGGAAGGGTTAGGGGGGATAGGGCCTGCAGGAATAAAATAAAGATCTTCCATTGAGCTCTTCTGCAAACAGTCAGAAATTGTATTCTGTCCACTGAGAATTGTACTCATTCCTTTGTTATTGGACGTTTCAAATCCCATGTGAACTTTAGGTTTTCGGAGGTCCATATCAATCAAAACCGTTTTCTTTCCTGTCATTGTAAGAATACCGGCAAGATTAAGACAGACAAATGTTTTTCCTTCTCCGGATATGGAAGAAGAAACAGCATAAACCTTAGCTTCAGGGTTAATAAAATTCAGGTTCGTACGTATCCCTCTGAAAGATTCTGAGATCATGGACTTGGGATTGTCCTGAACAACCAGTTTTGAAAATTCTGATTTCTGTTGGTGTTGGGGGATAGCTCCCAGAAAACTAACATTGTGCAGACGGCTCTTCAGATCATCAATCGTATTAATCTCATTATGCATGAAATATTTCAAAGCAATAATCCCCATACTTAAGAAAAGACCGATGAAAAGCGCAGCGCCATATACCATTTTACGGTTGGGGCTTACGGGACTTGATGGTTGTGTCGATTCTTTAAGTACAATATTCTTAGAAGCAAACCCTGCATTGGATATAGAATATATGGAACGCTTATCCATAAGTAGAAGAAAGTACTTTTCATTCAGTTCCTGAATATTGCGGAGACGTGAAAGCTCCATTTTTTTCTTTGGAATCTCAAAAACCTCATTGTCAAACTCCCTTAAACGGATATTCAGAATGTCAATTTTTGAATTTAATCTCTCTTTTAATGCTTTAATGGATAGTTTGATGCTCTCAATTCGTTGCTCTATTCTCAGGTTTGCTTTTTGGTACTCCGGGCTATCCTTTGTCATTGAGAAAGAGAGGTCTTCCCGATGCTCCAGCAAGCGATGTAAATCATCCACCTGCGTATACAACGTAGATTCAAAGCTGGTTCCGATCAATTCAGGGATCAATTTGTAAATTTCAAGTCGGTTCGGAGTTGAAGTGATTTTTTCTTCGAGATTACGCAGTGTCAGTAACTCAAGCTCGATAGCAAAAATCTCATTGGAGACGGTATTAATTCGTTCTGTTAAACTGATTTCAATTTGTTCCGGATTTGATAAATTACTCTCCCGTTGAAATTGTTCGATGCTGTCTTTGGAACTGTGTAATTCTCTCTCTAAAGAATCCAGTTGTTCGTCAATAAACCGGAGGATATTCTGAGAAGATTGCTTTTCAAGTTCTTCATCATATTCAAAAAAGGTTGTATAAACAGCCTGAGTTACATCACGGCTTAATGCCCCATTATTGCTCCGGTATGAAAGTTGAATGGTCTGTGCCTCCGGGTTCAGGGGAACTACTGTGAGATGTGGAAGGAGGCGCTGGGTGAGACTTTCAATCGTATTGAAGACGAAATACACCTGATTTTCCTTCATCTCGTTTTGTAACGCAGATTCATTAATGATTTTAACAGTAATCCTGAAATCAGCGTTGTCGATTGTCTTTCCTGGCGTAAAGTTAATTTGAGTATCCTTTCCTTTTGAAGTGTATTGCAGAAAGTACCGGTTTTCAGAATGTCTTATGAAAATTGGTTTTTGACACAATGATGAATCTCTTAGTTCATAGGCCGAAACACTGAAAGAAGATTGTAAATAACGTTCTTCGGTAAGGAATTTTCCTTTGGAGAAGTAGGAAACATTCATGTTGAGTTTACCAATTGCCCGATTGAATAAAAATTCGGAACGCATTAATTCAACAGCCTCGGATAACCCTTTTTTGGTATTTAGATTTTCTAAACCGATAACATCTTTCCCCTGGTCTTTGCTTCCAATCTGAACAATAGCTTTAGATTCATAGATTGGTTTGGTATAACGCAGATACATAAAAGCACCCGAAAGCAACAAGAGAACAATCAACGGGATCCAGAGCCAGTTGCGCTTGAAAACAGCCAGAAGTATTTGTGGCTCAAATTCTTTATTTATAATAAATCCCTTTTCTTCCAACGTATTATTTCAATGTTGTTATTACCGTTATAATCACTGCTGCTGAACTTATAATCGTGATAATAGGAGCGATTTCCTGTACTACTTCACGACTGATTTGCTTAACAGGTTCAACATAGATGTAATCATTCGCCTGTACAATCATGTCTGCATAGTAGAGGCCATCCAGTGTGGAAAGGTCTACCAGATACACTTCCCGTTTCTGAGGAGTCTGACGCATAATTTTGATATGCTTGGATCGTCCTCTTTCGGCAATACCTCCAGCCAATGCCAATGCTTCCATAAGTGTTGTGTTCTGATTAACAAGAGGAACAACAGTTGCTTCGGCTCCGTTTCCTGAAAAGACAATTACCCGTTTATTTATTACCCGGACCTGAACAAAAGGATCAACGTATTGAGAACTATACAGTGTCTTTAGCGTCTCTTGTGCTTCTTGTATTGTTTTCCCGGATAGGAGTACATCTCCAATGACAGGTAACTCTGCAAAACCATCTTTTCGAACCAGATAATCCAATGATATATTAGAAGAACGGGCGATAGTTGTCTCGTTCGTGTTTCCTCCGGAAGAGAAGTCGATAAGTTTGGAGCCATTATTTGTATAGATCTTCAGTTCAACACGATCATTAGGAGAAATGCGGTACTCGTATGCAGGAAACATAGGAATGGAATCATATCCGGCAAAGTCCTTTGGCGTCTTGAACATCAGGTTCGAATTTACTCCGCATCCTGTCATTAAAACAGTTAACATCAAAATAATCGGTGTAATGACCTTTATAATCGTCATATCTAGGTTTTGCTTCGCCAAAGTTATCTTTTTTCCAATAATTCTCTATAATAATCCTCCATATTCTTTACCAATCGGGTATAATGGAATTGTTCTCTTACGTGATCCCATCCATTTTGTGACATTTTTTTGCGTAATTTTTGATCCGTGACCAGTTTTTTCAGCTTTTCAGCATACAACTCAAGGTTATTTACCGGGACGATAAACCCTGTTTTTTCATTAGCGACAATGTCTTTCACTCCTCCTACATCTGTTGATATGACCGGAAGACCTCCGGCCTGAGCTTCAATGAGGCTGACAGGAGTGCCTTCATTTTTTGAGGTAAGAGCAATGATGTCCATTCCAGAATTAAATTCTCCAATATTCGTGATCCATGAGGTCATCGTTATAAGACCCGGAAAATTTGTGTTTATAGCATTGACCCGTTCGCGAATTGTTCCTGCTTCAGATCCGTCCCCGACAATAAACACCCGAATGGGAAGCTTATCTTCACCGATTACTCGTTCTATTACATCCAGAAAAAAAGCATGATCTTTAATAGGGGCCAGTCGCCCTACGATAGCAATCGCTACTTCATGAGGTTGAATAGCATATTTTTCCCGTATTACAATACGATTTTCCTCGTTGTTCACTCTGAATTTATCAAGGTCGAAGCCTAAAGGTATGATTTTGATCTTGTCTGCAGGGCAGATGTTGTGAATTTCGCTAAGTTCGTGTTTCTGTTGCTCACTGATAGCAATGATTCCGGTCGATTTTTTAGCAAGATTCTGTTCGATTTTTTTGAAAAGAGTGGTTTTTGCTTTTCCGAAGTATGAATGAAATACATGTCCGTGAAAAGTATGAACGATTACAGGGACTTTACACTTATGGGCTGCTCTGCGGCCTAACGCTCCTGCCTTTGCAGCATGGGTATGAACAATATCCGGTTTGAATTCACGAATGATTTCTTTTATCTTTTTATAAGCCTTTCTGTCTGACTGAAAATTAGGGTTTCTTTGTAATTCATCGATGATGATAGGCTGGACTCCATACTCTTCGAGGATGTGTAAGGAATCCGTTTCTCCTTCATCGGGAACACCCCCGATTAGTAAGGTTTCAAACTCATCACTGATAAAACGGGTCAGAAAAGTGGCGTTATATGTTGGGCCACCAATGTTAAACCTGTTGATAATACGTAAAACTTTCGGCATAAAATCTGTTATCTTCTTTTGAAATACGTTGATCGGACGGATTTAGATACTAAAAAGTTGTCTTTTTTTTGATCCGGGTAGTTAAATGCTGGATTTGCCAACTATAAATTTTATTTTTGAAGTATGAATAGATGGGGTGTTTTAGTAGGGATATTGTTTCAGGTAGTGGTTGGATTTTCTCAGCAGGAGAGTAAAAATTCAGTAGAGTCTGCTCTGAAAACATTTGTTGCGCAGAAGGATTTGTCGGGAGCAGCTGTTTCTTTTCATGCAATTGATCTGGCTTCCGGTACGACGGTTGCTGCACATAATAGTGAAATGGCAATTACTCCTGCCAGTACGGTAAAACTGTTCACAACTGCGACAGCATTTCAACGGTTAGGTCCTTATTTCCGACCCGAAACCAAACTGTATTACACCGGAACAATATCGGAGGAGGGAGTGCTTACAGGAAATGTTATCGTTAAAGGAGGAGGAGACCCCACACTTGGGAGTAAGTATTTTACCAAAGACGGCGAAGAACGAGACTTTTTAAACGATTGGGTAAAAGCAATTCGTGAATTGGGAATCACAAAAGTAGATGGATACGTACTTGCGGATGCTTCTGCTTTAGGGTATGACGGAGCTCCTGCCGGATGGACCTGGAGTGATATGGGGAATTATTACGGAGCGTGGCCTTCAGGGTTAACCCTCTTCGATAATATGGTCAAATTGTATTTTTCCACTTCTGAAACTGCCGGAGATAGTTCAAGTCTGGATTGTATCGAACCGTATATCCCTGGTTTATATCTTGAAAACAGGGTACAGTCAGCAAGTGTGAAAGGAGATAATGCGTATGTCTTTGGAGCTCCTTATTCGAAAGATTGGTTTGTTGAAGGTCGCTTGCCGTTAAAGCAGGAAGATTTTATGGTGAAAGCTGCTAACCCGGATCCCGAGGAATTGTTTGCATTAGAGTTTACATCAGCCTTGAAAAATTCAGGAATTGATGTGAAGTATCATTATCAGACTATGCGAAAAAATCAATCCTTTCGGGATTTGTATTATGATAGTGCTGAGCTGATAATGGAATATAAGGGGAAAGATGTTACCAATATTGCCTATTGGGTAAATCAAAGGAGTGTAAATCTCTTTGCAGAACATTTGGTTTGTCTGGTTGGATTGCAGAGGTTTGGTCAGGGCAATACATCCAATGGTGTTCGGGCAATGGTAGATTACTGGACGAATAAAATTGATATTTCTACAATTCGCCTGACTGACGGAAGTGGTCTTTCCCGGTCAAATGCTGTATCTGCTCAACATTTCACCTCATTGTTGAAGTATATGAATAAAGAAGGTGCAGCTCAGTTTGAGAAATCATTGCCGATTGCAGGAAAGTCCGGTACGCTTGCCAGTGTATGCAGGGGACAGGCCGGTCAGGGAAGAATTTTTGCCAAGAGCGGAACCATGTCGAGAGTAAAGTCTTATGCGGGATATGTAAATACGAAGTCAGGAAAAAAACTGGCGTTTGCAATTATTGTGAATAATCATACCAATTCATCTTATTCGCTTACACGAAAAATGGAGACGATATTTAACGCTATGGCTAATTTTTAATGGATTATCCGTATATTTAACCATCTGAAAAAAGAATACGAAAAATGAAAAAAGGAACGATCGCAATTTTGGTTATTGCAGCATTAGGATTAATCATGTACTTCTGGGTAGTTGGAATCAACAATAAGGCGGTTCAATTAAACGAAGGTGTTTCTGAAGCCTGGGGGAATGTGCAAACATCTTATCAGCGTAGAAATGACCTGATTGGAAACCTCGTCAAAACGGTGCAGGGAGCTGCTGATTTTGAGCGATCCACTTTACAGGCAGTAGTGGAAGCCCGGGCAAAGGCTACTTCTGTTTCTATAGATCCTTCCAATATCACACCGGAACAATTAAATGAGTTTAATCAGGCGCAAAGCGGCGTAAGTAGTGCGCTTTCTAGGTTGTTAGTGACTGTAGAGAAGTATCCGGATATCAAATCGAATCAAAACTTTCTGAAATTGCAGGATGAGTTAGCCAGTACGGAAAATACGATCCAGACTGCCCGTGTACGATACAACGAAGCTATAAAGCCTTACAATACGCACATCAAACGCTTCCCAAATTCAATGTTTGCGGGATGGTTCGGGTTTTCAGAGCGACCTTATTATGATGCTGAACCGGGAGCTGAAAAGCCTGTTGATGTAGAATTTAATTTCTGATCAGGATGCCGGAGACACTAGAATTTCTGACATACAAGGATGAAGAGGAGGTGATTGCTGCGATTCAGGAAGCGGAGAGTAATACCTCCGGAGAAATAAGAGTTCACCTCGAAAAACATTCGGAAAAGGATCATTTTGTAAGAGCGAAAGAGGTTTTTGATGAATTAGGAATGCACCAAACGGACCTCAGGAACGGAGTGTTGGTTTATGTGGCTGTTGAAGATCATGTATTCTATATTATCGGAGATAAAGGAATTAATGATCTGGTTGAAGATGATTTCTGGGATTGTACAAGAGACACCATGCTTACTCATTTCAAATCAGGAAGCTTTAAGGAAGGGTTAGTTGCCGGTATTCTGAAAGCCGGAGAGCGTTTGAAAGAGTTCTTCCCCGATAATGGAAAAAATGAAAATGAATTATGCGATACAGTCTCAAGAAGTTAATGTGTAAGCAGTTCTTTATCGTTTTTCTGTTCTCTTTTTTGGTGACAGGTATAGTAACAGGACAATATACTATTCCTGAAAAGCCTAAAGGTGAAAAGCAAACAGCAGTATATGATTATGCGAACGTCTTTTCAAAAGGTCAGAAAGACAGTCTGGAGTATTATCTTATTCAGTACGCTGATACCACTTCTACCCAGATTGTCGTAATTACGATTAAATCGGCGGAAGGTGAGAATATTGGTATGTTAGCTCCCCGATGGGGACAGGAGTGGGGTATTGGTCAGGCGGATACAGATAATGGAATTGTGATGCTAATCGATATCGGAGGACGGGATATGTGGATTTCTCCCGGATACGGATTAGAGGATAAGTTACCTGCCGGAGTGGTCGGTGAAATGGTGCGTAATACTATTATTCCACATTTTAAAAAAGGAGATTATTATGAAGGTGTCAGGGCAGGGATTGATGAAATGATTGCCCGGATTGCCGGAACCTATAAAGCAGACGGAAAGAAAAAGAAAGATAATGGCGGAGCTGTGCTCATTATCATTCTTGCTTTTGTGATCTTGTTTTTCCTGTTTTCGAGAAGAGGAGGTGGAAAAGGTCCCGGTGGACGCGGAGGTCGTGGGTTTGACGCAACCGATGCTATTATTTTTGGTAGTATGGGAAGAGGTATGTTTGGTGGCGGTTCTTCTGGTGGCGGCTTTGGCGGAGGCGGCTTTGGTGGCGGTTTCGGAGGCGGAGGCTTTAGCGGTGGTGGAGCCGGAGGAAGCTGGTAGGAGCGTGAACTTATTTCTGTTTTCGTTGTTGCTAAAATAAACGCAATGAAGATGGTGAAAATAACGCGTCATTCCGGGATTTATACCTTGGAGTCTGAACAATTTCTGAAAATCCCGCTTAAAGAGGCCTGGGAGTTTTTCTCTTCCCCGGTAAATCTGGCTCGGATTACACCTGAATATATGGGGTTTGAAATTACCTCTCCGTATGAAGAAAGAGCTTTTCCCGGACAAATTATCACATATAAAATAGGACTTCTCCCTGGTGTAAAATCCAACTGGGTGACAGAAATAACGCAGGTGGTTGAAAATCAAATGTTCGTGGATGAGCAGCGATTCGGACCTTATGCGATGTGGCATCACGAACATTGGTTTACGGAAACGGATGATGGAGTAATGATGTTTGACAGGGTTTCCTATAAATTACCTTTTGGAAGGTTGGGTAGATGGTTTCATTTCCTGATCAAAAAACGTCTGATCACCATCTTTACTTTTCGTTATAAGACATTGGCATCACTTTTTTCCTGAAAAAGTAAGGGTTTCCCCTGTTTTTGTGTTTAAAACCAAGTGTTTACTTTGTTTTGGTATGCGATTTGAGACTATTTGAACCAAATTAAAAATCAAAACACATGAAAACAGTAGTTACAATTTTAATGGTATGGTTGGCGGGGATTACAATGGCTCAGGAAGCGGGAGTTTTCTATTTGTACGCCAGAGCAGATGAAACACTTATTGAAGAACACAAAGTTGAAACGACAAGTGATCGTCCCGTTTTGACGGGCTATAGTGTCGGAATTAGTATTCCCGACGAATTGCTGGAGACTGTAAAGCAAGTGACAGCAGAACTGGTTTCAGAAAAACTGGGAGTTCAGTCCGGAATGTTGTATGTCAGCAATAAAAAAGGAAAAGAAAAAGTAACGGCAGGTACTGAGTTATTTCCGGGAATGCCTTTTGTGAATAAGGGGACAGCGATAAAGGCAGAGGAGAAAAAGTATTATGTGCATATTTATGCTGACATCAGAGCACAGGGAAGTGTGTCAACTAATTTATCCAAAACTAAAAAACGTAAACCGATGATTGAACTGCGACTTACCGTGTATGATGCATCTGGGGAAACGTATTTCAAAAATAAAGCTGTGTTACGTGATTTTGGAGTGTTACAGTCATCTTCCCGAATAAAAGGTAAGGTGAAGGTAACCAATGCAGAAGTGCTTACACCTGAGTCTATTGTTGGGATGTATATTGCTGCTTTGGAGGCGAGTCTTTTTAATGAGT
>NZ_CFIGVI010000030.1:0-11091 GCF_984588085.1 Wandonia sp. | reverse complement strand
GAGTCTATTGTTGGGATGTATATTGCTGCTTTGGAGGCGAGTCTTTTTAATGAGTGAAAATAAAAAAAGGTAGGGGTTATCCCTACCTTTTCTATTTATACAGTTATCAGGTTTATTCTTTAATCCATTTAATAGTTCTGTCTTCTGTATCCGTACTGATCTTTGCGAAATAAATTCCTTCGGAAAGATGACTTACAGAAAGATAGGTTGCCGGACTGGTAAGCTTTCCTTCGTACACTTTTTGTCCCAGTGCATTAAGTAAGATAAACTCTCCATTAGACGGTGTCTGTATGGTAAGTTGGTCTGAAGCTGGATTCGGAAAAAGCGCAATTTCCTTTTTAGAAATGGGTTTTCCGTTTGACAGAACTTCATCACAAGAAGAAGAAATCTGTGAATACACGTCTTTTAATTCGTAGATATTTGTAATGAGGCTTTCTACCGGAGAAAAAAGATGTTCATACATACTGCTTTTGCCGTAAGAGATTACAAAACTGGACGAGTGACTCTCTCCGGATGGAAGATTTACAGGTGTGTAGCTTGCAAATCCTCTTCGGTCTCCGGGAACTCCTCCTGTTGTTATTTCCGTACGTCCGGTTTCATAATATCCGTCAAATACATAGTCGTGTTCAAGAGGTGTTCCATCCGGGTTTCTTCCATTGAAGAGATTGTACAGCTCCATAACTGTCCAGTTGCTTTGAAACGGATAATTAGTATAGCTAAGGTCTTCATTCAGGGCAGTAAGTCCCAAAGCAGGAGGATTTGCTCCGTATCCGGTCACCCCCTGAAATCCCTGATCAATCGTTCGCCCATTGTAAAAATAGAGAGTGGAACTTTCTGCATCCGTCCCGATGAAATCATCGTCAAAACCACCGATGTCTCCATCCATTAAAATACCAAGAACAAAATCGGTGTAATCAGTTTCGGATCGGTTGAAAGTATTCACTTCCATAAAAGTAGCATTATTAACTGCTTCACTCGCTGAATTGAGTTGATACACCATGATGTGCGTTTCCAGTCCTACACTGGGTAGCCCTTCGGTTTGTAAGTCCGGTTTTTGATCATTCATAATGATATAACAGGCCCGGTCTCCCTTAATACAAGGAAAATCTCCGTTCTGAGGTGCATAGATACCATCTCCGTCAATATCTTCAAAAGGTGCAAGTAACCACGTTTCTCCATTTTCCTGATCTCCATGCGCAGGCCATTCCAAAAGACTTCCGGGGGTTGTATAGGAAGGAGACGTGTAAGAATGAATGTGATTCGTGATTTCCGTTCGTGATATACATGAAATACTAGGTGTTACGGATACATTGTAATTATCTCTTACAGGACCTCCTGACCAGACACTTATCCCGTATAAGCTTTTGCTAAAGTGAACTGTTTCATTAGGATCTTTTGCTGTATAGTTAATATTAAGACCAAACATTGCGCCGGCATCTCCCTGCCTGGGAACAATATAACCGGATTGATCGTTGAGGACATCATTAAATAAAAAGCCATTGTCTGAAAGAAGTGCTTTGACATTGTTTTGCTCTAGAGTTACTGTTGCTACACTTTGTGCCTGACTTACGTTAATAGAAGAAAACAGGGCAATTGTAAAGTAAAAATGCTTCATGTGTAAAAGTTTAATTGAGCAGTAAATTTAACCTTTTCAGTATCGGAAAAGAAGTAAATAGGATCAGAATTACTGATGTTTCTACCAGTCAGAGTAGTTGACTGGTTTTTCTTTATATCGTATATTGCTCAAAAACAACGGATATGAAAAAGTTTTTCTTGCGTGTATTGCTGGTGATCGTGTTTTTGATTGCTGCTTTATTGATTGCTGCTCTTTTTGTGAAAAAGGAATACTCGATCATTCGAAGTGTTCAAATGGAAACGCCTAAAAAAGTAGTCTATGCGTATATGACAGACTTTGCAAACTTTGCAAGGTGGAGTCCATGGGCAGAAATGGACCCTGATATGAAGGTTGAAATTACAGGAGAAAAGGGAGCGGTTGGAAGTCTTTACGCCTGGGAAGGAAATGAAGACGTAGGGAAAGGAAAAATGGAGATCATCCGTTTAACGGAAGATTCAATTGTTATCCGCCTCAACTTTATTGAGCCGTTCGAAAATGAAGATATTACCTATTATGTGATTACAGATGAAGGAGAAGGTACAAATGTAGAGTGGGGAATGCAGGGAAGCTCTCCATATCCGTTTAATCTGATGATGTTCGTAATGGGAATGGAAAAACAAGTTGGGGCTGATTTCGAAAACGGACTGGGTAAATTGAAAAAAGAACTGGCCGGGCTAAAAGCTATAAAGGGTGATTTTGAAATAGAAGAAATTGACTTTGCACCTCGTTATTTTGTCGGGAAAAGAGATACACTGATGTTTTCCGAAATGGGAACATTTTATTCAGACAATCTGGGGGATATTTATGCTGGGATTTTAGAACGGGGGTATGAGTTTAAGGGTGCGCCTTCCGGGCTGTTCTTTTCATGGGATGAGGAAAACGATCGTACGGATATGGCGGCAGCAGTTCCGATTACTCAGGAGAAGAGCGTAGGAAACTTTGAAACATGGAAGGTAGGAGGGAAAGCACTCCGAATCGTTTATTTTGGTGATTACGAAGGCTCAGTTAAAGCACACATGGCTATGGATAAGTATATCGAAGAACATAAATTACAGGTAAAAATGCCTGTGATTGAGGAATATGTTACAGACCCGATGACGGAGCCTGATACTGCGAAATGGCAGACTAATATTTTCTACCTTGTGGAATAACACGATAAAAGGAATCCGCTTCCGTAAGAAGAAGCGGATTTTTTATTCAAAAACGGCTTTTAAACTCATATCAAGTGAACGAAAGGAATGAGTCAGAGCTCCTACTGAAATAAAGTTGACCCCTGTTTCGGCATACGATCGAATTGTTTCTTTTGTAATTCCTCCCGAAGCTTCTGTTTCATACACTTTTGGAATCCGGGTCAGTACTTTTTTAATTTGCTCCGGTGTAAAATTATCGAGCATAATACGATCTACCTTTCCTACCTGCAAAACCTGATCCAGTTCGTTTTCATCGCGAACTTCTATTTCGATTTTAAGATTCTTCCCATTTGCATCGAGATAGTCATGAACACGCTCAATTGCTTGAGGAATACCTCCTGCATAATCAATATGATTGTCCTTAATCATAATCATATCATACAATGCAAAACGATGATTGTGTCCTCCACCGATACGAACAGCCCATTTTTCCATGTAGCGAATCCCAGGAGTCGTTTTTCGGGTGTCGAGGAGTTGACAGGCTGTCCCCTGAATGAGATCAACCAGTTCCCGTGTTTGCGTGGCAATTCCACTCATGCGCTGCATGAAGTTCAGCACGAGTCTTTCGGTTGAAAGAATGGATCGTGAAGAACCCTTCAGCTCAAAAACAACATCTCCCGGCTTAACCCATTCTCCGTCCTGAATGAATAGGGTAATTTCCAAAGACGGATCAAACCGTTTAAAGATGCGATCCGCTAATTCTACACCGGCTATAATTCCTTCGTCTTTTACAAGTAGTCGTGCTGTTCCTTTTCCTTCAACGGGTACACAGGCCAGAGAAGAATGGTCTCCTTCTCCGATATCTTCACGCAATGCGTTGTCAATAATCTCGTCTATCATACTTTTGATTTGAAAAGAAGACCGCTTAGTCTTCCTCTACAGATAACTGTTCAATTTTAAATGAATTGCCGTTTTCTTTCAGGGTGATGGTTACCCTGAATTTTTTACTTCCGGATTCAAGAATCCCTACAGCGTAGGCAGAACTGCTTTTTGCATTCCCTTTAAAAATAAGCTTAAAGGAATTCGGACGGTTTTTAGAGAAGAAATCACGTAGTATCATTTCAGCCTGAGAGCGACTGTACATACTTTCCTTTTTGTCAATATCCAGAAGTAACCGATCAGAAGCATGTGCAACGATTGATTTTTCGTCTCCGTATTGAAAAGCCCGTTCAAGGTCAGTATATAGTCTGTCCTGACTGAACAAAGATCCACTCAGAACTAAAAATGTAACTATGACCGTTAAAAATTTCATTACTTTCTTTTCTTTGATAAGGTTATCAACAAATACTATGCCGATAAATACTGAATCTAAAACCGTAGGAGCAAATGTACAAATATTTGTCAATCCGGCAGCCCGGAGCAGCGTAACACTGTTACAGGAATTGTTTTACGAACCAAAAAATAATTGTAAATTAGTTTCCGGATGATGAAATTAGCTTCTATACTACTGCTGATGGTACTTTCGTTTTCGTTAAGTGCTCAGGAAATTCCAGATCATGAAGGAAACTTTAAGTTTTTGGAGAATAAGGGGCAATGGCCTGATTTTGTATTGTTTCGTGCGGAATCCAAATACGGGAAAATGTATGTAGAGCAGGGCAGGATTCTCTATCAGTTTGTTGATATGAAAGAAATGCATCACGCGCATTTTAATGAAGTAGAAACGGCTCCTGACCTGAAACAAGAATTAATCATAGCTCATTTTCAGGGAGCGAATGAAGTAGTAGAGGTAAAAAAGACAAAACCTTCCAGGGAATATTATAACTTTTTTATCGGAAATGATCCCGACAGATGGGCTTCACAAGTAAGAGGGTATGCAGACATCGTTTTAAACAATTTATATGAGGGAATAGATCTCCGGCTGAATAATGAAGGAGACGTTTTAAAATATGATTTTATTGTTGCTCCTCATGCCAGTCCTGATCAGATCCGGATTGAATATCCGAACGCAGAAAAAGTAATTCTGACAAAGGACGGAGGACTTAGAGTGAAAGGAAAGCTGGGCGTTATTGAGGAAAAGAAGCCGTACGTATACCAGGTGAGAAATGGTAAGATTGTACAAGTCCCGGCCGCTTACAGGCTTGAAGGGAATATTGTGACTTATGCGCTGGAAGAATATGACGAGACTATCGAATTGATTATTGATCCGGCTATGATTTTTGCCAGTTATAGTGGTTCTCAATCGGATAATTTCGGAATGACGGCTACGTATGATACTGACGGAAACCTGTACTCAGGAGGAATTGCTTTCGGGAATAGTTATCCTACTACAGCCGGGGCTTATGATGAGAATGGAACATTTACTCAGGTCAATGCAGCGGCAAATCAGTCTTTGAGGTATGGGATTACAGATATTTTTATTTCGAAGTACAGTGCAGACGGAACGACAATGGTTTATTCGACCTACATAGGTGGCGGAGATGATTTTGGAGGAACAGAAGTGCCGCACAGCATTATTTGTAATGACAATAATGAGTTGTATTTCTTTGGAACAACCTCTTCCGATGATTTTCCTTTGGTTAACCCTGTTCAGGCCGTTTTCAACGGAGGCCTTTACAGAGAGTTTACATCAAACGGAACCCACTTTTGGGGAAGTGATGGAACAACTAACTCAGGAGGAACCGACCTCGTTGTGGGGAAGTTATCATCTGACGGAAGTACACTTATGGGAGCTACTTATATAGGAGGATCAGCTAACGATGGTTTAAATTATAACGAATCTGGTGTAGTAAATGGAAACTTCTTTGGCGGGTTGCTGTATAACTACGGAGACCCTTACAGGGGTGAGATTATGCTGGATGATGCAGGGAACTGCTATGTGGTAAGTTGTACGTATTCGACTGATTTTCCCCTTGTAAATGCCGTTCAGCCGACGTATGGAGGAGCTATGGATGGAATCATTATGAAATTTTCACCTGATCTTACGAATCTTCTGCAGAGTACCTATTGGGGAGGAAACGGTAGAGATGCCTGTTATGCAATCAAATTTGACAGTAATAATGCAATCTATGTGGCCGGTGGGACACGGTCAGGGAATTTCACTACCACACCGGGTGTAATACAACCCAATCACAATGGTGTCACACAACCGGATGGATTTGTAACCAGATTTGATGCTTCCGGTACTTCTGTTTTGAGCTCTACTCTATTGGGGACACCCGCATACGATCAGGCTTTTTTCCTTCAGATAGACCGGTATGATGATGTATTCGTTCTGGGGCAAACAACGGGAAGTATAACGCCTTCAGCGGGTGTGTACGGAAATCCGAACAGCGGACAGTTCATTATGCAATTAAATACTGATTTGGACAATATAATTCGTCAGACTGTTTTTGGAAACGGGAACAGCCTGGTGAATATTTCTCCTACCGCATTTCTGGTAGATGTCTGTGGAAATTTATATGTATCGGGTTGGGGAGCCGGTATTGCGGGAAGTCTTCAGCAAGGTTCACCCCTGAGTGGTATGCCTGTAACATCGGATGCTTTTCAACAAAACCACGGAGATGGATACAATTTCTACCTGATCGTACTGTCACGAGAAATGGGAAGTTTGTTGTATGGATCTTATTTGGGAGGAGGGCAGGCTCAGGAACATGTAGACGGAGGGACATCCAGATTTGATGAAATGGGAATTGTGTACCATTCGGCTTGTGGTGGTTGTGGTGGTCATAGTGACTTCCAGACATTTCCTCCTGATGTATGGTCTTTGACAAATGAAAGTGATAATTGCAATAATCTGGTATTTAAATTTGATCTGGAAATTGTTCCCAAAGCAGAATTCACTGTAGATCATACAGAGGGATGTGCTCCTTTTACGGTTCAATTTCAGAACTTCAGTTCCGATTCAACTAATTACGAGTGGGATTTCGGAGACGGAGTAACCTCTACGACAGATTACAATCCAATCTACACTTTCAATACACCGGGTACGTATGAAGTTACATTATACGTTCAGGATACAATCTGTTTATTAACAGACAGTGCAAAAGTTTTCGTGACAGTTCATGATTCCTTATTGTTGGATATTACTCCTGATACAATTGTTTGTGGAGCAGCTCAGGTTCAGCTCTGGGCTAACAGCTATGGAACAGGAGATACATTTTTATGGAGTTCACAACCCGATTTCTCTGACACGCTCAATAGTTACCCAACGGATTCACTTGCAACTGTATTTCCGGATGAAGATGCGACATACTATGTTCAGGTTACGAATACCTGGTGTACACGTACGGATAGCATGCAGGTGATATTCCTGTCGGAGGTACTTACGTATGACTACCCGGATACCGTGTGTGCGGGAGATAGCTTTAGTATCACGGCCATTAATTCACTTCCATCTGTATCCTTTACATTTGATTGGGCTCCGGACTCGGTGATCGTTAGCGGAGATGGTAGTTCTACGATAACAGTTCTACTGGAAGAATCTCAGGAAATTACAGTAGAAGCAACTACCAGTACGGGATGCAGTCTGTATGACACATTGTATATTACGGTTACAGATCTGGACGAAACGCAACTTTCTGCTTTTGCAGAACCTGATACATTACCGGTTGGAGGGCAAACAACACTTACCGGGGAGGCTCCTTCCGGAGTGACTACTTCCTGGATACCACCAGGTCAGGTAAGTTCTCCGGGGAGTTTGATTACAACGGCTACAGTATATGAAGATACGGATTTCTATTTCGTGGTTTCAGATGGTTACTGTACCAAAACGGTATTGGTTCCGGTGAAAGCTCTTGAGTTTATCTGCGACGAACCATACGTATTTGTTCCAAACGCATTTACACCGGATAACGATAAGACAAACGACATACTTTATGTCAGAGGTCCGTATGTGTTTGAAATGATCTTCCGGGTCTATAACCGTTGGGGAGAAATGGTATTTGAATCTACCGATCAGTCCTCCGGTTGGGATGGAACCTTCAAGGGCAGAGCCTGTGATCCGGATGTCTATGATTATTATCTGGATGTAAAATGTATTGATGGACAACAATCCATTATAAAAGGTAATGTAACACTGATTCGTTAATGAATATCCTCCTGAAATATCTGGTAGCAATGGCTGGTATTTTACTGGGGAGTTACGGTATTTCCCAGGATATTCACTTTTCACAGTACATGCATAATCCATTGTATCAGAATCCCGGAAATACTGGTTTTTTCAGAGGAGACTACCGGGTTAACATGGCGTATAGAGATCAGTGGCGATCAGTAACCGTACCCTTCCAGACACTGTCTTTATCAGGAGATAATGCAGGGTTTATCAATGGAAAGCTGGCGGTTGGTTTCTATTTTGTACATGATGTAGTAGGAGATGGAAAATTTCGCACCATCGATTTTTTACCTTCTTTGGCCTACCATATCCGGTTGGATAAGAAAAACGGAGAAAATAATGTACATAGCTTGCGTCCGGGGATTCAGTTTGGTGTAAACTCAAGAGAAGTCCAACCGGGAAATTTTTCATGGGATACACAATACAATGGTTATTATTATGACCCGAGTTTATCAGGACAGGAGATCTTCCAACGTGAAAGTTATACCAACTTTGCATTGGGGTTCGGAACGGTATACGAATGGTTTACCTCCTCGCGTAAGAATTTTAATGTCGGATTCGCATGGTACAATATGACCCGTCAGAATCAGGGGTTTTTCGGGCAAAAAATCCAACGGGACATGCGTTTTTCTTTCCATGGACGGGGACAGTTTAAAATTGGACTGGATTGGGATGTTATCCCTTCGTTTTCGATGAATTTTCAGGGGAAATATCATGAAATTGTTTTTGGAAGCCAGTTGCGATACATTCTGAAAGAAAAAAGAGGGGAGTATATGGCAATGTACTTTGGTGCCTTTTCCAGAACGCGAGATGCAGCTTACCTGATGGTAGGAATGGATTATCAGAACTGGTTTGCGGGTTTGAGTTATGATATTAATTTTTCCAAATTAGTTCCGGCATCACGAGTGCGTGGGGGAATTGAAATAACATTGCAATACATTTTAAAAACGTTTAAACCTAAAAAGGTCAATCATCGAATATGTCCCGTTTACATTTAATTTTCATACCTTTTTTTCTGTTGACTTTTTCCCTGTCCGGTCAGACGGAACTGAAGCAGATTTTGAAATTTGCAGAAGAACAGTACGAAAAAGGAGACTATTATTATGCCAAAGAGTACTACGAAAAAGCTTTGTTGTATGATTCTTCTTCGGTTTCGATTTTGTGGAAATATGCGGAGACGTTGCGGGCTTATCAGGATTATCCTAATGCTGCTCGTTATTATGGAAAAGTCTATGAGAAGGAAGAAGCCCGGTTGTACCCGAATAGTCTCATTTATTACGGGATGATGCTGAAACAAAGCGGGAATTATGAAGCTGCTCTCGAAGTATTTAAGAGGGCGAAGAAAAGATATGCGAGAGATAAAAGGGGATTCGCCTATAAAAAATCCCGTAAAGAGATTTCGGCTTGTGTCTGGGCAAAGTCGACTATTGATGATTCTTCAGATGTTGTTTTTACTAATCTTCCGGAAACGGTCAATACCAAAAATGCTGAATTTGGCCATCTGGTTTTTGAAAATAAACTGTTGTTTTCATCCCTGAGAGCCGATTCAGTGCACACGAACGAAGAAGTATACGAAAACGATTACCATACGCATTTGTATTATTCGGAGAAACAGGGAGAGAAATACACACGACCGGATGTTGTAAAAGAATTGTTTTACAAAAAGATGAATTCGGGGAACGGTTCTTTCAGCCTGGATGGAAAACGGTTTTATTTTAGTTTGTGTTCGGAAGGTGAAGCTACGTATCGCTGCAAAATAATGGTTGCCCGGTATAAAGACGGTCGATGGTCTGATATTGATTCGTTAGGTGAAATTATTAATGAACCGGGAACAACTTCCACGCAACCGGCTATTGGGGAAGTGATGGGAGATGAGTGGCTGTTTTTCGCTTCAAATCGCGAGGACTCCAAGGGAGGAATGGATATTTACTTCAGTGTGATTAAAAACGGGAATCAGTATGGAAAAGTAAAGAATTTTAAATCAATTAATACAATGGGGAATGAAGTAACTCCCCATTTTGACCGGGAGAATAAAGTGTTGTATTTTTCGAGCGATTTCCATGAAGGATATGGAGGGTTTGACGTGTTCGAAGCACGGTTTGAGAATAATGAATTTAGCAAACCGAAGAACCTCGGAGTACCGGTAAACAGCCCGGCGAACGACTTGTATTATTTCACGAATGGAGATACGGCTTATGTATCCAGTAACCGGATAGGGTCTTTATTTTCGAAGAATCCTACTTGTTGCTCCGATATTTTTAAATTATATCCAACACCCGAACCGGAAATAGAAATTCCCGAAGAAACGCTGGAGGAATTAAATGCACGACTTCCTGTTACGTTATATTTTCACAATGATATTCCGAATCCAAGGTCCTGGGATACGACCACTACCGTGAATTATATTGATTCGTACAATGACTATACGCAAATGCTTCCTACGTATCAGAAAGAGTACGCCAAAGGACTCGGATCGGAAAGAGCGCGGGATGCAGAAGAGGATATTGAAGATTTTTTTATTGAATATGTTGATCAGGGCGTAAGAGATTTACAGCTGTTCCGCGATTTATTGCTCAAGGAATTACAGAAAGGAGCAAAGATTAATGTACAGGTGAAAGGATTTGCTTCGCCTCTGGCAAAAACAGATTACAATGTGAACTTAACCAAGCGTCGGATAGCTTCACTGGTAAACTATCTCCGGGTGTATGGGGGAGGTGTTTTTGCTCCGTTTATGACAAATACAGCGGAAAATGGCGGACGACTGGTGTTTACAGAAATTCCTTTTGGAGAATATGTAGCAGATCAGTTGATCAGTGATAATCCAAACGACAAGAAAAACTCCGTGTATTCAAGAGCGGCTGCGATGGAGCGAAAGATTGAAATTCAAAGCGTAACATTTATCGTCGAAGAGGATAGTTTGATACAGGCATTGACGGCTGAAAAACGTATAATAGATGCAGGTGTAAGAAAACCGGGAGAAAAAATTGAAGTGGAATTTAGTATCCGTAACCAAACGTCTGTTCCGGTTAAAATTACGGCTGTAACAATTCCGTGTAACTGTATTGCTGTCCCTGAATTTGATCGTGAATTCTCACCCGGTGAAACCGTCCGGTTTAAAGCTACTCTCGATACATCCGACTTCACGGGACATACCGTAAAATCCATCGAAATTACGACCGGATATGCACAAAAGCTGGAGCTAATGATTTCCGTAGAAGTGAAAGAATGAACTGGAC
>NZ_CFIGVI010000029.1:0-36543 GCF_984588085.1 Wandonia sp. | reverse complement strand
ATTTCCGGTTTAAACTGATTAAGGCTAAAAGGAAATATGCCAGTAAGAGAGTTCTGTTTTGAATAATGATACGATTTGTATAAAAGATTATGGTCATGAATACTTCTGATAAAGAATTCTGGGAAGAACGTTACGACGAGCAAAATACAGGGTGGGATTTGGGACAATGTTCACCACCACTGAGAGATTGGTTTGATAGAGAAGAGAACAAGCAACTGAATATTCTGATCCCCGGAGCCGGAAATGCGTATGAGGCAGAGTATTTGTATAAATCAGGCTTTACCAATGTAGTTGTACTTGATTTTGCCGAAACACCGATTTTGAATTTCCGGAAAAGAGTAATTGACTTTCCACAAGAGCAATTGATTTTGCAGGATTTCTTTGAGCATGAAAGAAAATATGATCGTATTGTAGAGCAAACATTTTTTTGTGCCATTCCACCCGATTACAGAGAGCGATATGTGAAAAAGATAAAAGAATTATTGGTGCCTGGAGGTAAACTGATTGGGGTTTTGTTTGATCGTGATTTTCCTGCAGGTCCCCCGTTTGGAGGAAGTGCAGTAGAATATAAACAACTGTTTGAAACCCATTTTTCTTCGGTGAAAATTTATCCGTGTTTACATTCAGTTACTCCCCGGATGGGAACAGAAGTATTCATTGAAATAGAAAAGTGATAAAATAAATACGAAAAAATGAAACCTTTACAAGAAGTTGCCGTTATAAGTTCATAACGGATCAATTATTAACTTCTACAGGTTAAGGATAACGGGATGTCTCTGGCATCCCTTATTTTTTTGTTTAAAAGTAAGGTGATCGTCAGAAACGTTCTCCGAAAACACAATTTTATTTTCCTGATAAAAATCACTTCTGACATTCGACGAATTGATTAACTTTAGCGGCTTAAATTTGATAAAGATGACACCAAAATTCCATACACTGAAAGTTAGTGACATTCGAAAAGAAACACCGGATTGTGTATCCATTGCCTTTGAGGTGCCGGATGCCTTAGTTAGTGACTACGTGTTTCTGCCCGGACAGTACCTGACATTAAAGCGTGATTTTGAAGGAGAAGAAGTGCGTCGTTCGTACTCCATTTGCTCAGCTCCGTTTGAAAAGGAATTAAGAGTGGCGGTAAAGCAGGTTGAAAATGGTAAGTTTTCAACGTATGCAAACCAGGAATTAAAGATTGGTGATTTATTGGATGTTATGACTCCGGCAGGGAGATTTTGTCCGGAGATACAAGCTGAAAATCATAAACATTACGTTTTAGTAGCAGCAGGATCGGGAATTACACCTGTTATATCTATCGTTAAGTCCGTGCTGAAAGAAGAGCCTGACAGTCAGGTGACATTGTTATATGGAAATAAAGGTATTGGTTCGATTATATTCAAGGAAGAACTTGAAGCGTTAAAGAATAAACATCTGACGAATTTAAATCTGATACATGTGTTGTCCCGTGAAAATCTGGGGAATGACATTCAGAGAGGAAGAATTGATGCCGGTAAATGTGATGCTATTTACGATTCTTTCCTGAAAAATCAGCAGGTGGATGAGGTGTTTATTTGTGGACCTGAGAAAATGATTCTGGATGTGAAAGACCGAATGGCTTCGTATGGTATTCCATCTTCACGGATTCATTTTGAGCTGTTTACGACAGCAGTTCCCAAGAAAGAAACTATCCAGCAAAGCGGACCAAAGATTGAGTCGAATGTAACAGTGATTCTCGATGGTGTTGAAATGGAAATACGTGTGGATTCGGATGGAGATAATATCCTGGATGCTGCATACAATGCAGGTGCTGATGTGCCTTTTGCCTGTAAAGGAGGGGTTTGTTGTACTTGTAAGGCAAAAGTTCTTGCAGGAACGGCAAAAATGGACGTTAACTATGGGCTGGAGCCGGATGAAATTGAGGCCGGGTATATCCTGACTTGTCAATCGCATCCAACTTCGGAGAAACTGGTAGTGTCATTTGATGACTAAATTTGATAGTATAAAGAGAACGATAAGAGAGAAAGAATGGGATTATTGGGTAAGTTATTTGGTAAGAAAACGGAATCATCACTCAGAATTCCGAAGGGATTTGTACTGACAACCGTAGAGAAAATTCAACGGGAGACACCACTTTCAGTAAGTATTCAATTCGGGATACCGGAGGAGCATAAAAGTCGGTTTAGTTTTATTCCGGGGCAATACATAACCGTGTTGATTACTGTTAATGGAAAAGAAGAAAGAAGATCATATTCACTTTGTAGTTCGCCTGAAGAAGGAATTCGGATTGGCGTAAAAGAAGTAGAAGGCGGAATTGTAAGTACTTTTTTGAATCGACAGTTGATTGAAGGGCAGGAAGTTGTTATTTCTTTTCCCGAAGGGAATTTCCAATTGAAAGAAAAAACCGGAAACTATGTGGCTTTTGCAGCAGGAAGCGGGATTACACCGATTTTATCTATTGCTAAAACACTCTCGGGAGCTGGCGGAAAACTGAATTTGTTTTATGGAAACAGAACACAGGAAACAATTATGTTCAGATCTGAGCTGGAGCAATTATCTCCGGCTGTTCAGGTGAAACATATACTGTCAGCTGAAGAGGTTGAAGGATTTGGAACCGGACGATTGAACAAAGACAAAATCAGTGAGATTATAAAACAAGATCTTTCTATGCTTCGTGCTGATGGTTTTTTTATTTGCGGACCGGAAGAAATGATCGTTTCAGCAATCGAAACACTCAAACTTTTTGGGGTACAGGAAGATAAAATTATCTATGAATTGTTTACAACTCCTGTTCTGATGAAATCTAATGAGAAAAAGGTTGTAGCAGAACGATTTGAAGGAGTTTCTCATGTTGAAGTAGAGATGGATGGTGAAATGATTACTTTCGATTTGGCGACAAACGGAAAAAATATTCTGGATTATTTGACTGATATGGGAGAGGATGCTCCTTATTCCTGTAAGGGAGGTGTTTGTTGTACGTGTCGTGCAAAGGTAACGGAAGGATTGGCTGTAATGGATTTGAATTACTCGTTGACGGATAAGGAAGTTGAAGAAGGTTATGTACTCACCTGTCAGGCGCATCCTGCCAGCGAAACGCTAAAACTAACGTACGATGAATAAACAGGTTGTTATCATTGGAGCGAGCAGGGGAATAGGAGAGGAGTTGGTACATCAGTTTGCCAAACAGAAAGATTGTCAGGTACTGGCTCTATCCCGGAACAGCAAACAAATGTCTGAAGTGTTTTCGGAATATCCGACTGTTACTTGCGTTGCATTTGACCTGGAAGGAGGTAAGGTACGTGAAACAGCAGAAACGATCTTTGCGGGAGTAGATAAGATTGACATTATTATTAATAACGCCGGGAAGTTGGTAAATAAACCGTTCCTTTCTCTGACAACAGAGGATATTCGTTCGTGTTACCAGGTGAATGTTATGGGAGTATTTGCCGTTATGCAGGCGGCACTTCCTAAAATGTCAGCCGGTGCTCATTCCGTTATGATTTCAAGTATGGGTGGTTTTCAGGGATCGGTTAAGTTTGCCGGACTGAGTGCTTACAGCACATCGAAGGCCGCATTAGCTTCACTGACGGAATTACTGGCCGAAGAGTACAAGGAAAGTGGAATAGCATTTAATTGTCTTGCATTGGGAGCAGCTCAGACAGAAATGCTGGAAGAAGCTTTTCCCGGGTATCAGGCTCCTGTTTCAGCTTCGCAGATGGCAACCTTTATTGCTGATTTTTCCTCCAATGCTCATCACTGGATCAAAGGAAAAATCATTCCGGTTTCACTCAGTACTCCCTGATAAAGAGTAGTAGAGAGAAAGCTACATAGCTGCTAATAAAAGTTCAATATCCTTGTAGGGGAGACCGAAAACCTTACCGAGAATTTCACTCGTCAGCGTTCCTTTGTACATATACACACCGCTTCTGAATCCGGGGTCATTTTTTATAAGCTCTTTACAGCCACCCTGATTCCCCATTTCAATAAGAATAGGAGAGAAGATATTGGATAAAGCAAAAGAAGCCGTACGCGATACCCGTGACGCAATATTGGGGACACAATAATGGATAACCCCATGCTTGATAAATGTCGGGTTATTGTGATTTGTAACTTCGGAAGTTTCAAAACAGCCGCCCTGATCGATGCTTATATCCACGATAACGGAACCCGGTTTCATTTCTGCAACCATTTCTTCCGTTACAATACAGGGAGTTCTTCCGAGTGGTGCCCGCATAGCTCCTATTACTACATCCGCGCGAAGGAGAGCTTTGGAGATCAGTTTCGGTTGAAGAACCGAAGTGAAAATTCGCGTTCCGATATCATTCTGCAAGCGACGTAGCTTTGAAAGAGAATTATCAAAAACTTTTACCGAGGCTCCCAGTCCGATAGCGGATCGGGCAGCGAATTCCCCGACTGTTCCGGCGCCAAGGATTACCACTTCAGTGGGTTGAACGCCTACAATACCACCTAACATTAACCCTTTTCCGTTGGGATTGGAAAGTAATTCGGATGCAACCAGAATGGCTGTATTTCCGGCAATTTCTCCCATGGTTCTTACTACTGGAAAAATTCCCTGGTCATCCTGAATATAGTCCCAGGCAACGGCGGTTATTTTCTTGCGGTACAATTTTTCCAGAGTGGCTTTGGGTTGTACAGACAACTGTAGAGCAGACAAGAGCGTTTGACCTCCCGGCATTAACTCAATCTCTTCTTCTGAAGGCGGAGCTACCTTCAGGATAATGTCACACGAAAAGACTTCTTTTTTATCATAACAGATTTCGGCGCCAGCTTCAGAGTATTCATTGTCTGAAAATTTAGAGTGTTCACCAGCTTTGGATTCGACACGGATTCGATGTCCGTTTGCTGTAAGTAAAGAAATAGCCTCAGGGGCCAGCGCTACCCGGTTTTCCTGAAAAGAAGTTTCCTTGGGGATTCCAATAAAAAGTTTACCCTTCTTTCGGCCTATTTCCAGTGTCTCTTCCTGCGGAGATAGTGATCCTGCCTTAAGCAGATGTTTCAGCGTTTCCGGATCTGTTATCATAACTCTACAATTAGCGTGCGTGATTGATCTTCATTTACTTCAATTTTCACTTCTACGTAATCTTCGGGTAAAAGGTTTAAAATTTTATCCGGCCATTCGATAAAGCAGATGGAATCCTGATAAATAATCTCTTCAATACCAAGATCAAGCGCCTCTTCCATACTTTCAATACGGTAGAGGTCAAAATGAAAAATGGGACCATACATATACGAGGAATATTCGTTAATAAGTGCAAATGTAGGAGAGGAGCCGTCGTCCCGGGCATCCATAGCTTTCAGAAGAGCCTTTACGAAAGTCGTCTTTCCGGCTCCCATCTGCCCGTTAAAACAAATGATTTTCCGATCCTTGATCAGATCCAGAAATTCCTTCGCTGCACCGATAAGATCTTCAATCTTTTGAACGTGTATTTCTCTTTTGGTTTCCATGTAGAATCATTTGGCCTGCAAAACTACGAAAGGTATAAGAATTTCCTCAAGAGAAACGCCCCCGTGTTGAAAAGTATTTCCGTAGAATTTTACAAAATGATTATAGTTATTTGGGTAAACAAAGAAATCTTCTTCGCGGGCAAATACATATTCGCCTGATACGGATGTTTTGGGTAGAAAAGCATCTCCCGGATTTTTGATACTGAACACATCCTTATCTTTGTAACTAAGATTCCGTCCTACCTTATATCGGAGATTCGTATTCGTACTCCTTTCTCCTACAATTTTTACAGGGTTCTTAACACGAACGGTTCCGTGATCGGAAGTGATAATCAGGCGTCCGTTTGTTTCTGCTATTTTCTTTAAGATGTCCCTGAGAGGACTGTGTTCAAACCAACTCATCGTAATGGATCGGTAGGCAGCTTCATCATCAGCTAATTCCCGGATGACTTCCATATCCGTTCGGGCATGGGAAAGCATATCGACAAAGTTATAAACGATAGCTGTGAAATCATTGTCCACAATCTTGTTAAACTGATCCGCCAGTTTTTTTCCGGCATCATAGTTGGTAATTTTGTGATAACTCCAACGGATATCTTTACCCAGTCGCTTTAGTTGTGCTTCGAGTAACTCGTTCTCGTGATTATTCTTCCCGCCTTCGGCATCTTCACTTACCCAGAGTTTAGGAAACTTGCGTTCAATTTCTCCCGGCATCAACCCGGCAAAGAAAGCATTTCTTGCATATTGAGTAGCTGTTGGAAGAATAGAATAAATAATCGAGTCACTTTGAATATTAAACTGTTCCGTAATTAAGGGTTGTAATACCTTCCACTGATCGTAGCGCAGGTTGTCAATCACAAGTAGAAACGTTTTCTCTCCTTTATTGATATGGGGGGCTACACGATGCTTAAATACAGTATGAATCATCTCAGGAGAATCATCAGTTCCGTTTAACCAGTCGGTATAGTTATCCTCAATGAATCTTCCGAACTGCTGGTTTGCTTCTTTCTTTTGCATTAGCAGAATTTCGTTCATACTATTGTCGCGTGAATTAGCAAGCTCCAGTTCCCAGTAAACCAGTTTTGCATATAGCTCAGCCCATTCTTCCGCATCTAAACGGTCGCCCATTCGCATTCCCAGATTTCTGAACTCCTGTTGATATGATGAATTCGTTTTTTGCGAGACAAGTTTTGAATGCTCCAGTGTCTTTTTCAAACTGAGAAGAATCTGATTGGGATTGACCGGTTTGATCAGGTAATCGGCAATTTTAGCTCCGATCGCTTCCTCCATAATATGTTCCTCCTCACTTTTGGTGATCATAATAACAGGAACAGAAGGTCTGCGTTCTTTTATTTGTGTCAATGCATCCAGTCCGCTGATTCCTGGCATATTTTCATCCAGGAAAATTACATCAAAAGAAGTCTCTTTGTTTTTTTCAATGGCATCACCACCGTTGTTTACGGTTTCTACTGTATATCCTTTTGATTCCAAAAAGAGTATGTGAGGTTTTAGTAAGTCAATTTCGTCGTCTGCCCAAAGAATTTTTGTACTCATTCGTTTAAATATTTGTTAGTTTTGACACCAGATATTAAAAATAAGGTTTTGCAGTCAAATTCCCTAATTAATAACAAGAAGAAAATAGTTAACGATCCGGTGTACGGTTTTATTTCCGTTCCGGGATCGTATTTTTTCGATCTGGTAGAACATCCTTATTTTCAGCGATTGAGAAGGATCAAACAATTAGGGTTGACAGACCTTGTCTATCCGGGAGCTTTGCATACCCGTTTTCATCATGTTCTTGGTGCTATGCATCTTATGGATAAAGCATTGACAACCTTGAAACGAAAAGGTACTGTAATTTCCCCGGAAGAAGAAAAAGCTGTATTAACAGCCATCCTCCTGCACGATATTGGCCACGGTCCGTATTCACATACACTTGAACATACGATTATCAAAGGTGTAACACACGAAGAAATATCGGGTGCCATTATGAAACGTCTGGCAGAAGAACTGGGAGATGAACTGCTGCGAGCTTTACATGTATTCGAAAATGATTATCCCCGTCCGTTTTTACATCAGTTAGTTTCCAGCCAACTGGATATGGATCGGATGGATTATTTGAACCGGGATAGCTTTTATACGGGAGTTTCCGAAGGAAAAATAGGTAGTGACCGTATTATTGAAATGCTGAATGTGCATAACGAACAGCTTGTTGTAGAAGAAAAAGGAATTTATTCGGTAGAAAAATTCATTACTGCCCGTAGATTAATGTACTGGCAGGTCTATCTGCATAAAACAGTTGTGGGAGCTGAGTTTATGTTGATCAGAATTCTGGAACGAGCCAAGGAGCTTGTGAGAGCAGGAGAAGAGATTTTTGCCAGTCCTGCTTTGCTGTTTTTTTTGAAAAACGACATTTCAAAAGATGAATTTCTTACCAATCGGGAAGTGTTGGAAACGTTTACACAGTTGGATGATTACGATATCATGGGGGCGATTAAAGTCTGGTGTGGTCACAAAGATCGTATTCTGTCTCTGTTAAGCTCAAAGCTGGTAAACCGAAAACTACTAAAGGTTGAGGTTTCTAAAGAACCTTTTAGTCCGGATCGTTTAAATCTGGAGCGGGAAATGGCAGCAGGTCTTCTCGGAATTTCTCTGGAAGATGCTCATTATTTCGTTTTTGCGAATAGTTTGACAAACAATGCCTATTCAAGCGATAAACAAAATATTAACCTGCTAATGAAAAACGGAGAAGTTATCGATTTACCGCGTGCTTCCGATAATCTGAATATTTCAGCTTTATCGAAACCGGTTAAAAAATATGCACTTTGTTACCCCGTAGGGTAGTACCTGCACGGTAATCGTACAGGTACTTTTTGGGGCTATATTTTTGTCACAGGCCATTCATCTCCATCGGGAAATTGATTCTTCAGATAAAGAGAAATTTCTTCCGGTGAACAAATACAGTTTTCGAGTTGCTTCAGGATTCGCTGTTGATCCATATCCTGCCCGATGAAAACAAGTTCATTCAAGCGATCTCCAAAGTCTTTGCTCCATCTTTTTTCAATTTCTTCATGATAATCTAAGAAAGAGGTATATCGCATTCTTTCTTCGTGGGGCATACTTGCCCACCAAACACCAGCGCTGTCTGCCCGGAGTGCTCCTCCTGCCTGCGACCAGTTTATAGCTTGGTCAGGGCGGGAAGCCATCCAGAGTAGTCCTTTACTACGGATGATGGTGGAAGGAAACTCTTTTGTAACAAAATGCCATAAACGATGCGGATGAAAAGGTCGGTTATCACGAAAAACAAAGGATGAAATTCCGTATTCTTCTGTTTCCGGAGTGTGATTTCCTTCCAGTTCTTTAATCCATCCGGCAGCATTTTCTGCTTTTTCATAATCGAACAGTCCTGTATTAAGTAGTGCCGAAGGAGCGATTTTTCCAAATTCAGAAATAAGAATTTTTGCTTCGGGATTTAGCTTTCTCAGAACAGCTTTAAGGGTTATGAGTTGCTCCGGACTAATGAGGTCGGTTTTATTAATCAGAATAACATTTGCAAACTCAATTTGATCGGTCAGGAGATTAACGATTGTCCTATGATCTCCTTCCATGTCTGTAAGTTCACGATCGGATAGATATTCATCGCTGCCAAAATCCCTGAAAAAATTAAAGCCGTCAACGACTGTAACCATACAATCAATGTAACTGTAATGACTGAGGTCAATACTTCCGTCTTCACTCACAAATGAAAAGGTTTGTGCCACCGGAACGGGTTCGCTGATTCCTGTACTCTCGATGAGTAAGTAGTCAAAGCGGCCAGATTTGGCTAACTTCTCTACTTCAATCATAAGATCTTCCCGCAGTGTGCAACAGATACAGCCGTTTGACATTTCCACCAGTTTTTCATCTGTTCGGGAAAGAGTGTATTCCTTTTCGACGAGTTTCGCGTCAATATTAATTTCACTCATATCATTTACAATAACGGCAACCTTCAGGTTTTCTTTATTATGCAAAAGATGATTGAGAAGAGTGGTTTTTCCTGCTCCCAGAAAACCACTAAGCACTGTTACCGGAAGCTTTTTTCTATTTTGAATCATGTTTTTATTTTACCAGTTTAAAAAATTCTTCCCGTTCCTTTACAGCGTTAAAGACACCGGAATAAGAGGTGGTAATCGTGTCACTGGTGGGGTCCTTTACACCGCGTAAACTGACACATAAGTGACGGGCTTCCACATAGACAATTACATCTTTTGTGGATAAAACTTCTTTTAGTTCCTCTGCGATCTGTTCGGTAAGTCGTTCCTGCACTTGCGGGCGACTGGCATAATAGCGTACAATGCGATTGATTTTTGACAGTCCGATTATTTTTCCCGTTGATTGATATGCTACATGGACTTTTCCTATCATGGGGAGGAAATGGTGTTCACAAAATGAAGTGAAACTGATATTTCTTTCAATCAGAAGCCTGGAGTAATTATAGGAATTGGAAAATATAGAAACTGATGGTTTGTTAGCTGGGTTTAACCCGGAGAATAACTCTTTAACATACATTTTTGCAAAACGATAAGGAGTTCCTTCCAGACTATCACTTGTGAGATCAAGCCCGAGTGTTTCCATAATCTTTTGAAAATGAAAGGCAATTTCAGTCATTTTTTCCTCGTCACTTTTCTCGAAAGCATCTTCCCGGATTGGGTACAATAATTGCGAGAATTCGTGATGATCTCCTTGTTCTTCGAATCGTTCTATTTTATTCGTTTCTAAACTCATTTTTAGTGGCGAAAGTAGATATAATATTTTATTTATGCAACTAAGTTGCATAAATGAGGTGTAATTAGAATGTAACAGTAGAAACAGGTAAACAATAAAGAAGTCCTTTTTACGTTATAATACTGTTGTTGACTCTGTTGATTATTTCTTTATGTTCCATCTGAACTAACTAAATAAGAAAAATCAAAATTCCCTGTAACTTTTTTTGAATTACTTACTTATATGAGGTAAGGACCAGTTAAAACCAAATAAAACCAATAAGCTATGACAGTTAACCCATTGTATCACCATACTCCGGAGAAAATTCAGCGTGAGTTGGAGTGGATACAGCATGCAAAGAGGGACCCGGAGAGGTTTGCTCCTTTGTATGACAAGTATCATGAGCAGATATTCAGGTACATCTATCAGCGGATGGATGATATGGATATGGCAGCAGACGTTACGTCTCAGGTTTTTTTGAAAGCAATGAAAAATCTGCACAAGTACGAATTCAGAGGTGTTCCTTTCGGATCGTGGTTGTACCGGATTGCAAAAAGTGAATTGTATCAATCGTTCAGAGAGAAGCAGGCTATAAGAACGGTTAATGTAGATACAGTACACTTAAGCGAGATGATGGATGTTTTTAGTGAGGAAGAAAACGATGTCAACAGAGCAAAATTATTTGCCTGTATTGCAAAATTGAAAGAAGAAGAAGTGCAACTAATTGAAATGCGGTATTTTGAAAAAAGACCTTTCAGGGAGATTGCCGAAATTCTGGATGTGACAGAAAATAATGCGAAAGTACGCTGCTTTAGAGTCGTAGAAAAATTAAAAAAACTCTTTCATAAAAAGTAAACTATGGAAAAATTCAAAATGAATCTGGATCGTGAGCAGGTTTCCAGGGAACAGATTCAAGGTTATCGGAATTTTAACCAGCTGAAAAAAGATTTTGAGTTGATGAAAAAACCGATTTGGAAGACCCCCTGGTTCTGGGGAGCCGGGGGAGTTGCTTCCACCGCTATACTAGTCACCATTTATCTATTAACCCAATCAAAAAACGTAACACATGAAATAAACTATACTCAGGCAAATCTTTTACAGACTACTACACTAATTGATCAAGAAGAAACAGAATCTGAAACGGTAACTATTCCGGAAGAATCGGTTAATGATTATCGACAAAAGATTAAAGAGCAGAATAATTCTGAAACAAAGACCATTATATCAGATCGGGAAAGTATTCCAGATAGGACAATTTCTGCTGCTCCGGAAAAGAAGGTAGAAACATCTGTTAATCGTCCCGTCATCCGTTTGGATATTGTTGAAGAAGAGTTCCCTGAATTGGCAAAGTTGTCAGGAGCGCCTCTGGAAGTACTGAAGGGTTCACATTTCGATCCTTCCTGGTTTGAGCAGACCTGGGATGATGTTGAGTTGATAAGTCTCGCCGAAAATAAATTTGTATTGAAATTCAGTTCCGGAAAAGAACTGAATAAACTCTATGTTCGAAAGTTGTAAGTAAAGAGGAGTTATGATTCGAATAAGTGTACTGCTTTTTCTCTTAGTAGTGTTTATACCTGTCGTATCTTCTCAGGAATACACGTTGAAGGTTAGGAAAAAGATTAAGGAATCTGATTACTATCCGCATTTTGATCGTGTTATGGATGGAGACATTGCCATAGACAGGTTGTGTTCATCAGTTCTGACGAATAACCTGGGGTGGAAAGTCGTTTCGTATGCACTTTCATATGGAGCGGATATGGGAAGTAATATACTTGCTATGGAAGGTGACAAAATTCCTGACGAGTTATGCAAAAGATGGAAGGGGGGAGGTTATGAAAACCTGGCACTGTATTTTACCCGTATAACAGCGGTCGATAAGGAGGGAAAATACTATACATTGAGTAATCTCAGGTTAATATTAAAGAATGATTAAAGAAACGAGTCTAATAACTTGGTTTTTATGTTATTAATTTAATTAAAAAAGAGGTGTGTATAAAAAAAAGCGTGTGTTTTTTTCGTAAAAAGTAAAAGCTTTGTAAATTAGCGTTTTAAAATGAACTGGTTAAACAGTAAAATTGAACCACACTATGCAAATATTAACTAAAGTTCAGCATGTTATGCTGGCAGGTCTGGTGCTTGTCGGATTTTCGTACGCGCTGAAAGCTCAACCTACGAATTTTAATACTTCCCGAAATTGGGCGCTTCATAAAAAAGAAGTCTATTTCGGTTTAGGTGCAACCCAGTTCCTAGGAGATGTCGGAGGAGGAAAAGGTGAAGGTCGTCAAAAGACATTCCTTGATCTTAACTTTCCTGCTACCCGTATTGGAGGGCATGTAGGATTCAGATACCGCTTTCACCCGATGTTTGCGACAAAAACACATTTGAATATCGGTATGGTTAGTGGAGATGATGCGCTTTCCAAAGATGAAATTCGTTTTAACAGAAATCTTCATTTCAGATCAATAATTATAGAGCTTTCTCAACAGTTAGAGTTCATTTTGTGGTCCAATGAGCAGGTAGGACGCCGTTACCGCGTTCCAGGGTTGAAGGGTTTTAAAAATAAAGCATCTCAGATTTACCTGTTCGGAGGAATTGGTATTTTCTATTATAATCCTCAGGCGCGTTACAACGGAAGTTGGACAAGTCTTCGTCCATTGGGTACAGAAGGACAAAACTTTGATGACGGAGCAAAAAAGTACGGTCCGGTGAGCGTATCTATTCCTATGGGATTAGGATTTAAGGTAGGGATTGGAAGAACCTGGAAATTAGGGATGGAGTTTGCCTATCACATGACATTTACGGATTACATCGATGATGTTTCGACAGTATATTATAACGAAGCTGCATTGGCAGCTCAGGATCCTGTTGCTGCTTCACTCGCAAATCCGACACTTCGTCCGGATTGGTTCAATTCAAACTCAGGATCTAATCAAAGAGGAAACTCGAAAGATCGTGATGCTTTATTCTTTGTTAATGTAACATTGATTAAAAATATCACTTACTCGAATAGAACTGTAGGAAAAACCTCTGTTCGCTGGCGTTCGGTTAAGGCGAAATTCTAAAAAATATTTTTCGAAAGAACCTGTTAATTGGGTGTAAGGTTTTTAACTTTACACCCAAATTTTTTTTATGTATAAGTTAATTCGCTCCTTCCTGTTTAAGGTTGATCCTGAGAAAGCACATCATTTTGTCTTTAATGCGTTAAAAACACTTCTGTTCATTCCAGGAATGAAATGGTTATGGAAAAAATTATACGTAATAGAAGATAAGCGGCTGGAAAGAGAAGTGTTTGGAATTACTTTCAGAAATCCGGTGGGATTGGCTGCTGGGCTAGATAAAAATGCCGAATTGTTTAACGAACTTGACTATTGTGGGTTTGGATTTATCGAAGTAGGTACGGTAACGCCTAAACCACAGGATGGAAATGATAAGCCTCGCTTATTCAGGTTGCCTGAAGATAGCGGACTGATTAACCGGATGGGGTTTAACAATGGTGGCGTAGAGGCGATGGCAGAACGTTTGAAGCAACGAAAATCAGGTTTGATCATAGGGGGGAATATCGGGAAAAATAAAGTTACTCCAAATGAAGAGGCGGTGAGTGATTACGTCTATTGTTTCCATGTTTTGTTTGATTATGTTGATTACTTTGTCGTGAACGTAAGTTCTCCCAATACTCCTAACCTGCGTGAATTACAGGATAAAGAGCCGCTTTTAGCTTTGTTAAATACCTTAAATGGGGAGAACAAGAAAAAGACAGCGCCAAAACCCATCTTGTTAAAGATCGCCCCGGACCTCAGTGATTCACAACTCTTGGATATTATAGATATAATTAAAGAGAGCGGTATTCAGGGAGTGATTGCAACCAATACAACCATTTCCCGTGAAGGCCTTACGACCGATCATAATCGCATTCAGGAGATCGGGGCAGGCGGGTTATCCGGAAAGCCTGTGAAAAACAGATCGACAGAGGTTATCCGTTTTCTGTCCGAAAAGTCAGGAAAGGCTTTCCCTATTATAGGAGTGGGAGGAATCTTTACTGCAGACGATGCTATTGAGAAGCTGGAAGCGGGTGCAGACCTTGTTCAAGTATACACCGGATTTATTTACGAAGGTCCTGCAATGATCAAAAACATTAATAAAGAGATCCTTCGGAAATACAAAAAATAATTAAACCGAAATCTCGGATACATTATTTAGAATATCAACAAATATTCATTATTTTTAGCCATGCAAAGCTTGAAACTGATCGAATGTCCGCGTGATGCCATGCAAGGCATCAAAGAGTTTATTCCTACGGAAAAGAAAATTGAATATATCAACTCACTACTCAAAGTAGGGTTTGATACTGTTGACTTTGGAAGCTTTGTAAATCCCAAAGCGATACCGCAAATGGCACACACGGAAGATGTGCTGAAAGGTCTTGATCTGAGTTCAACAAAGTCAAAGCTTCTGTCTATTGTAGCAAACAAGCGCGGTGCTGAGAATGCGTCAGTTTTTGAAGAAATAGATTACCTGGGGTATCCGTTTTCTGTTTCGGAGACTTTTCAACAGCGAAATACAAATGCTTCTATTGAAGAATCGTTTATTCGGGTAGAGCAAATTCAGAATATTTGTAAGAAATCAGGGAAAGAGCTGGTTGTATATCTTTCGATGGGGTTTGGAAATCCTTATGGAGATCCCTGGAGTCCGGATCTTGTTACCGAATGGTGTGAAAGACTGTTTTCAAAGTTAGATATTCGGATCATGGCATTATCTGATACAATAGGTGTTTCAAATGATGAGACGATACGCCAATTAATGACAACCGTTATTCCTGCTTTACCTGAAGTGGAGTTTGGTGCACATCTTCACACGACTCAGGAAACGTTTGCTGAAAAAGTCAAAGCTTCGGTAGAAAGTGGTTGTTTTAGATTCGATGGCGCTATTAAAGGTTTTGGAGGTTGTCCTATGGCGAAAGATGACCTTACCGGAAATATGCCCACTGAGAAAATGGTAGACTGGTTACAGAAGAATGGATATGAGACAGGTTTGGATATGGAAGCATTTAACAAATCACTTGTATTGAGTGGAACGGTTTTTCCTTTGTAAGAGTACCTAAACAAATGTGAAAAAGTCAATTATGAAGTTAATTTCTTACCTTTTATTTATTTGTTTACTCGTTTTGGTGTCCTGCGGGGAAGATCAGACTAAGAAGGCTTCCTGGACATCAGGGGATGAAGAAGAGGTAGAAGTTCCTGAAGACTTTGTGACAGATACGATTGCTATCCGTAATTTATTTGATGAATTGACATTCCCGGATACGGTGATGTATGATTTGTTGGCAGAATTAGGTATTTGTGATACGGTTAAAGGTGCTGAGTTCAATATCCATAAACCACCCTGCGAACCCCGGTTCTATAAGTTTTTCAGGTATAAAAAAGGTATGCCCTGGAAGGATGGATTTGCTTTGGAAATCAGAGCAGGAGTGGAGGAGTTCTATCTGAGACGTTTTATCCTATTTGAACGGATTGATGGAAAACTGACAAAAATACAGGGGTTTGTTGCGAACTTGGTGGAACAGCATACAACCTACAAAGGGTATTATGATTTGATGTTACTGTTCAGAGACGAAGAAGCTGGTTCCTTTGTGGTGAAGTATTCGTGGGATAAAGATCGGTATGTTTACCGTTCAGTAGAAGCCATAGATGGTTATCTGGTAAAAGAAGAAAGAAAGGATTCTATATCAAACGTTGTATACCAGAGATTAGAAGAAAACAGTATGTTCTTTTGACAAAACAACTAAGATTCATATTTTTTACTCCTTTACTACTACTCGTAGTAACGGGGTGTATCCCAGAAGGAGATTTACAACCGATTATTCCAAAAGATTATCTCAACGATAACAGTTCTAAAGTCTGGCTGGTTGCTGAAGAAACAGAAGGGGGAAAAGATTACTCTCCTTTCAAAAGAGAAAAGAAACAAACCTTTTTGTTTTTCGATGACGGTACTTTTTACTTGCAGCAATTGGGAGATTGGGGAACCGACAAGTTTTATTCGGGAAATTATATTTTTTCTGTGAATAGTACAAATGGTCAGTTACAGTTAGAGCTGGATTACGGAGGTGGTAATAAAGTCGGTTTTTGGGTACTTGAATCTCTACGAAATCGATTTGTATTAGAGTACAAAGATATTCCGGGAAGGAAAATTGTTTTAACGACAATGACGAAGCCGGAGCGATAAACCTTAGACTGTAGAGCAAATGATTTGTGTAGCACCGGTCTGCTGGCTGATAAATTCTTTTACCTGATTTTGTAAAGTATCTCCTCCTGACCGAATCGATGAGCAAGCATTCAGATAAGTTGTTTCGTCAGAAATAGAAAAACCGATTCCAGCTTGTATAAAAGCCTGTGCTTCCGGAAACTTAGTATGGTTTGGGCCAAAGATTACCGGAAGACCGAAAGAAGCCGGTTCTAAAATGTTGTGAAGTCCATTGCCAAAGGCTCCTCCTACGTAGGCATAATTGCCATAATAATAGGCATTGGCTAGCAATCCGATACAGTCGATAATCAATACATGGGTTTGCCCGAAATCTGTTGAGGAATCGCACGAAGATAACCGTAGAAAAGGTACAGATAACTTTTTTTCAATAGCTGTTAGATGACTCTCGTGTACTTCGTGTGGTGCAATAATAATTCGTTCAGGAATAGCTCCTGAATTGATAAGCGGAAGTAGTAAATCTTCGTCTACAGGCCATGAGCTCCCAGCCACCATAACCGTATGGTTTGAAGAGAACTTGCTGAGAACGGGGTGTGGAACAATTTGTTTTGCATTTTCGGACACTCTGTCGTATCGTGTATCACCACTGATGGTAACATTTGAAATGCCAATACTATTCAATAACTGTTTACTATTGTCATCTTGTACAAAGAAATGAGTAAAACAGCCCAATACTTTCCTGAAGAATTGATTGTTCTTTTTGAAAAAACGTTGTTCTTTTCTGAAGAGACCGGAAACATTATATACAGGGATTTTTTGTCGTTTTAGTTCAAAAAGATAATTAGCCCAAAATTCATATTTGATAAAAAAAGCTTTATCTGGTTGCAGTAGATCTATAAAATCCTGAGCATTTCTTGGGGTGTCCAGAGGAAGATAGAGAATACAATCTGCTCCTTCGTAATTCTTACGAATTTCATACCCACTTGGGCTGAAAAAGGTAATGATAATCTTTCGATCCGGTTTTTCTTGTTTGATACGTTCCAACAAAGGTCTGCCCTGCTCAAATTCCCCCAAAGAAGCACAATGAAACCAATAACAACCCTTTAGAGAAGGTTGATTATACAGTTGTTTACGCCAGTTTTTCCTTCCTGAAATCCATTTTTTTGCCTTCGGAGTAAAAGGTTGAGCAAGCCATACTAGAACTCCATACGCCCGGATTCCGAGATTATAAAGAGTATGCATTAGTTAAAGTAAACAGATTTAGCCTTTCGTTTATAAATTGGAATGTACCAACCACCACGTATACCCAATTGGAAGTCATATAGAATACCCTGATACGACGGAGCTCCGGTATCATAAAAATAGCTCCTGCTGTATTTAGTGAATCCCTGATTGGCGTAGAACCCGACGTAGAAGTGAATTATTCCCCGTGTACTAAGGTGTGAATATCCTACAAACTGATGAAGACTTAATCCCACAGCCTGTCTATCATATCCTCGTTTATTTTCGGTTTCTATCATTGGAACCACATCGTATGTTGTCTCAATTCTGATCTTGGATAATGTATATCCGGCACCGATAGAAACATATAATCCTGAATTAGGATTCGGACCAAACCAGGGGAAGATCTTACCGGCATGTGCATTTACATTAAATCCACGTTGAAATAGCTCGACTACAGCCTGTCCGCCTCCAACTTCAGTAATGAATCCTTTGTCATCTACCAGATGATCAAATAATCCTTCTACTCGGATGGAATTACCGAAATTGAAATTACCTTCTACTCCGTAAACCCAGTTCTTTTTCGTTTTATAACCGGCTGTGACTCCGATCTGGTTGGTATACCCATATCGTTTTGCAAGATCCATCGTCGGAAAGACAGCTGTGTAATGAATCCCTACCATTGGAGTACCAATGGCTTCATCTTTTAAATTACGCTGCCCGAATGTGTAGGAAGTTGCTATAAGAATAATAAACAGTAACCGAATCTTCATAACTACAAATGTATAAATCAGAAACGTAAACTATTCGGATTTCGTACATATTTCTATATTTACCTAAAAATCACCAGATGAATACTATTTTCCCGGTACGCTCAGTGATCAGCCGCGAGGCACGAACTCGTCAAATGAATCAAAGGCCGCTTATGGTTTGGTTTACAGGTTTGTCTGGAGCTGGCAAAAGTACGCTGGCTGCCGGTCTGGAAAAGGCATTGTTTGAACGCGGATTTAAGGTGTATCACCTGGATGGGGATACGATTAGAAATGGTCTCAACAAGAATCTTGGTTTTTCGGAAGAAGACCGGACAGAAAATATACGGAGAGTAGGTGAGGTGGGAGCATTAATGACAGACGCAGGTTTAGTCGTATTATCAGCTTTCATATCTCCTTTTCAACAGGATCGAAACAAGGTTAAGGAAATTATAGGAGAAGATAATTTTATTGAGGTTTTTGTTGATTGCCCGCTGAATATCTGTGAGCAAAGAGATGTAAAAGGTCTTTACAGGAGAGCAAGAAACGGAGAACTAAAGAATTTTACGGGGATTGACTCTCCGTATGAATCTCCTGAACAACCTGATATTCATATTTTTTCTGACAGGGAAAGTGTTGAAGAGTCGATCGAAAAGCTTTTGACTACAGTTTTACCCAAAATTTCAGGTTCTTGATCTGTCCAAAAGGAGAAAAAGAATTTTAAATACTCAAAAAGCCTTGATTTCATTACCTTTCTACAAAGATTTACTAAAAAAAGCAAATTTTTTTTGTTAAAAAGTCAACCCTTTCCATAACTCATACGTCTTATAAGCAGGAACCAGTAACCCAAAAGCTTATGAGACAGTTAAAAATAGCCAAACAAGTAACCAACAGAGAAACAGCTTCCCTTGACAAATATTTGTTAGAAATAGGTCGTGTAGATCTGATTACTGCTGAAGAAGAAGTTGAGTTGGCGCGTCGTATTAAGCAAGGAGATCAGCAAGCATTAGAGAGGCTGACCAAAGCAAATCTGAGATTTGTTGTTTCTGTTTCGAAACAATATCAGAATCAGGGATTATCGCTTCCGGATCTTATAAACGAAGGTAATTTGGGATTGATAAAGGCCGCTCAGCGCTTTGATGAAACACGTGGATTTAAGTTTATTTCGTATGCCGTATGGTGGATTCGTCAGGCAATTTTGCAGGCATTGGCTGAGCAGGCGCGTATTGTACGTCTTCCACTGAATAAAATCGGAACAATCAATAAAATTAACCGGGCTTTTGCGGAGTTGGAGCAACGATATGAGCGTCCGCCTTCAGCGGAAGAGTTGGCTGAATTTCTGGATTTAACTACTGATGAAGTAAAGCAATCACTTAATAATTCGGGGCGTCACATGTCTATGGATGCGCCTCTGAAAGACGGAGATGAATCCTCTTCCAGTATGTTAGATGTTATGGAAAACGAAGATCTTCCAGGGCCGGAGAACGAGTTGATGAAAGAATCGTTGAGAAAGGAAATTGAACGTTCACTTTCTACTTTGACGCATCGGGAAGGTGATGTGGTTCGTCTGTATTACGGATTGAATGGTACTCCTCCGATGACACTGGAAGAAATCGGAACCCAGTTTGACCTTACAAGAGAACGTGTGCGACAGATAAAGGAAAAAGCCATTCGGAGACTGAAGCATACATCCCGGTCAAAGATTTTGAAATCGTATTTAGGATAATTGAGCATTAATTAAAATACACTACGGTAAAACGAACCTGAATCACTAAAGATTCAGGTTCGTTTTGTTTTTAGAGGAGTGAAGGATAATTTTGATAAGCGTACGAAAAGCTAAAAAATGGAAACAAAAACTGATAGAACGGTTCGGGAAATACAACAGCAGGATATAGACCTGATTGCTGATTATTGGTTAGGGGCTGACTCTGATTTTCTGCGTCGAATGGGAGTTGATAGTAATAAGTTGCCCTCCCGTGATGAGTTAAGAGACATGTTGACTTTACAAATCAGTATGCCTTTACCTACTAAAAAATCATATGCGCTGATCTGGGAGTTAAATGGGGTACCTGTCGGACATTCAAATGTAAACAATATTGAGTTTGGGAAACAGGCAACAATGCATTTGCATATCTGGCGACCGGTTAACAGAAAAAAAGGAATGGGAGAAGAGCTGGTGAAGAAGTCACTGCCTTTTTATTTTGATAAACTGGAAATTAAAAAACTTATTTGTGAACCCTATGCGCTTAATCCGGCACCTAATAGAACACTGGAAAAAGTAGGGTTCGAATATCGCAGGACCTATATGACTATTCCTGGATCATTAAACTTCGAACAGGAAGTAAACCGTTGGGAGTTGACAGAAGCGAATTTTCGGAGAATACAAAAACAGAGCGATAACAGCATTCTTTAAACTATTCTAGACCGGATCAACATCAATACTGATACGAACAGATTTGTTTACAGGGCTGGCGTAAAACTGGTTAATGATTTCCTGAAGTCTTCCTTTAATTTTTTTGTGCGAAGCTTCACGCTCCATTTTAATACGTATTATTTTGATATACGAGTTTTGTATTTTACGGACTAAAGGATATTCCGGACCGATAATCCTGCTTCCGAATACAGCTTTTAACTGCTGTGCGAGATCAGCTGCGGATCCTTCCAACTGTTGTTCTGACTTGTGTTTTAGAGTAAGATAAATCAGTTTGGTATAGGGAGGGTATCCGAAATTTTTTCGTTCGATAAGTTCCTGTTTATACATCGTAATATAATCATGGTGCATGACTTGCTGTATAATCCAGTGTTCAGGAGTTCCGGTTTGAATAATTACTTTACCCCTTTTATTCCTGCGTCCCGCCCGCCCTGCTACCTGAGACATCAGTTGGAAGCTGCGTTCAAAAGAACGAAAATCTGGGTAGCGTAACATCATATCCGCATCAAGAATCCCAACAAGCGAGACATTATCAAAGTCAAGCCCTTTTGTCACCATCTGTGTACCTACAAGTACGTCAACTTCTTTTCTGCCAAATTGTTCCAGAATCTTCTGATATCCGTCTTTGGAGCGTGTAGAGTCGAGATCTAATCGGCTGATCGTAACTCCGGGAAGAAGAAGGGATAATTCATCTTCAACTTTTTCTGTACCAAACCCATGCATGTGTAACCGGTTACTTCCACAATTGGAGCAGGTTCCCACTGGAGGAATCGTATAACTACAGTAATGACACTTCAGCATATTGGAGTGTTTGTGATAGGTAAGAGATACGTCACAATTTTTACATTTTGGTGACCAGTTACAGACTTCACAAATCCATATCGGTGTATACCCCCTCCGGTTCTGAAAAAGAATAATTTGTTCTTTATTTTCCAGTGCTGTTTTCATTTCTTCTAGAAGAAAAGAGCTGAATAACGAATGCATGGTTTTCCGACGTCTCTCTTTTTTCAAATCAGCACATTGAATTTCGGGCATTTGAATCCCTCCGAAACGCTTCGAGAGTTCTACAAAACCGTATTTCCCCTCTTGCGCATTGAAATAGGTTTCAATGGAAGGTGTGGCAGTACCGAGTAATGTTTTAGCACCGTGTAAGTGACTTAGAACGATAGAAACATCTCTTGCATGATAACGGGGAGACGGGTCATATTGCTTAAACGTGTTTTCATGTTCCTCGTCAACAATAATAAGACCTAATGATTTGAATGGTAGAAATATACTGGATCTTGCACCCAAAATGATCCTGAATTTCGTCGGATCATCGCGAAGTACCGAATTCCATATTTCAACCCGTTCATTCTGATTGAATTTGGAGTGATAGACGCCGATCAGATCACCGAAATAAACAGAAAGACGGTCAATTAACTGAGTGGTAAGAGCAATCTCAGGTAGAAGAAAAAGAACCTGATGTCCTTGTGCCAGTTGTTCTTTGATCAATTCAACATAAATCTCAGTTTTTCCGGAGCCGGTAACACCGTGTAAAAGACACACATCTTTTTCCTGAAAGCTTTCTCTGATTTGTTGAAGTGCCGTTGTTTGCTCGGGAGACAATTCTTTAGTTTCTTTCAGGGTTGTATCCTCCGAATTCAGACGGGAAATTTCGAGCCGGAGACTTTTGATAATTTCATTTTTTTCAAGTGTGTTTAAAGCGGATAATGAAGCACCAGCGTCTACAAGTTCACTTCTACGAACCGGAGATGCAGTATTTTGAGTGAAACCTCCTGCTTTCAGGTAATACATGAGGGCCTCAAATTGTTTTCTCTTACGTCCATCCTGTTCCAATTCATTTACTAGCTCTGAAAGCACTTCTTCCTGTGCAAATTGAGTATTCAGCTGAACAAAGGTTGCTGTTTTTGGAGTGTATTTATAGCGCATCTCTTCAACCGACATGACAACACGTCTGTCAATGAGTTTTTTGATCAATGCATGAACCGATTTTTGTTGCAGAATCTGGGAAATTTCTTTCAGGTCTAATGTGTCCTGAACATCAAGAGCTTCAACAATCAGATACTCTTTGTCGTTGAGTTCATCATAATTTCTGTCAAAGTCAGGGTGAAGAACAATTTTTGTTTCACTGGCAAGCTTAAAGTTGCCGGGAAGTGCGGCGTTCATTACATCTCCGATGGGAGCCATGTAGTATTCCGAAATCCATTTCCAGAGCTTGAGTTGTTTTCCTGTAATAATAGGTGATTCATCCAAAACATGCTCAATATACTTTGCCTGATATTCTTTGGGTATTTCTTCATGTACACGGACAACGATCCCGGTATATAATTTAGATTTTCCAAAGGGTACAACGACTCTGACACCATTTTTTATCGCGTCATTCAGTTCGAAAGGGACACGATATGTAAACGTCAGGTTTACCGCTAGCGGAAGAATAATATCAGCAAAAAAAGTTTTTCTTTCGGACATGGATGTAAAGATACCAAAAAGGAAACGTGAAGAAAAGATTGATTTTTATAAAAAAAGCCTGCTCTTAACAAGAGCAGGCTTCATAAGTAATATAGTATTCAGCTTACTGACATCGGAATGACATCGGATTCAGCGGATTATTATCAATGGGATGATTCGAACAGAAATCCAGTTCATAGGTGTACGGACCTTCACACAATTCACGCATTGAATTCTGATCCAGCGTACGGTAATTGTTAAAAACCGGGTCAACAAATAGTTTCTCAAATCGGTGTGTATAACGAGCTGAGAATAAACCTATCGCTCCTTCCAGATTGGTATAAGTTGGTTTGCTTTGTGCTAACGATGACGAAGGCTGTGCGGCCAACATATAATTGGTTAAGTCCTCTGCTCCTGCAGTAAGAATGATTTCTACTTTCGTATGCAAACGACGTTCTACAGAAGGGTCAATCGGAATACGGTCGCGCACCATTTGGAAGAATTGCTCTCCGGGAACTGAAACACTAATTGTTCCTCCCGTATAATTCTCTCCGCTTAACTCAGAAAGATTCCAGGTAAACGATTTGGAAGTTGGAATACCTCCGGTGTATTCATCCCAATGAAAAATAAACTTAACATTGTAGCGCGAGTTTCTTCCTCCACTTCCGGAGCCTGTTGACCAAACGATTGGAATTCCTTTATAGTCTCCGGGTTGTGTACCGCGTAAGGCAAATGATGTCTGTTTAATGGGAGTTTGAAGAGTTACGTTACTTACCAATTTGGTTTGCCCCTTAACAATATGCTCTCCATTGTTAATATTGGCTTCCAGACGATACACAGCATCTGGATTTAATGGGTCGTCTGGATTTGTATATGATGGGTTATTTGGATCTGCATGTGTATTTTTTGTCCAGAAATAATACAATTTGTGTTGAGGCGCATAAAAAGCTCCGTTTTCATTCTTGTTCTCCAGAATTGTATCACGAAGTTGCCATTCACGTCCTGTTCCTACTTCAATAACTTTTGCATCAACCTGGTCAAAATAGCTGGAATCAGCTACTTTGGCAAAATCATAGGCATTTCCTTGTCCCAGGAATGTTTTATTAATGCGGATATAGTGGTATTCTTCACTTTGATCCAGAAGACCAAAAATGATAGGAGTTACCTGGTAGTCTGTAGTGACATCAAATTCAGATTTACACCCTGTCGCCAAAAGTAATGTAGCTATACCGGACAAAGCTAGAAATGAATGTTTTAGTTTTTTCATGATTTTAACAATAGAACCCAAATGTATGTAAAAATATTGAAAGTTGACGAGAGGAAGAATCAACGGATTGTACCGTTTAATCAATTGACGGGTAAGCAAGTCGTTTGGCCAGAAGGAAACGTTGCTTATAATAAGGCGTCTGGTATTCATCGATGCGGACGCCACCACTTACGGAGGCGTGGATCATTTTAAAGCCTCCGGAAGTTTTCTCGATTACCAGTCCTACATGCCCGACGGTTTTTACAGAAATCCGTCTTCCGGTAAAGAAAACAAGGTCTCCGGGTTCAATATCATGTAGGGGGATTTTTTCTCCTGACCGGGCTATTTCTCTTGAAGATCTTGCCAGATCAATTCCGAATTTTCTATGAATATAATTAATAAAACCACTACAATCGAATCCGGAAGGAGAACTGCCTGAGTAACGATAAGGAGTCCCCTGAAATGAATAGGCATAATCAATGATCGAATCCGTTGTGCACCATCGCGCCATAAGGGCAGACTCGTCGGAGGTAATACTATCTTTTGCCACCATGAGCGTGTCATTTCCTGCAAAAAGTATCCTGGAGAAAAGCTGAAAACAAAAACTTAAAACGACAATTAGCTTCATTTTTTTAATTTCCGCACCGAATTTATGACTATTTTCGTTCATAACAAGTGTTTTTCGGTATGATGCGGATTAATTATGAAAAACTTAACAAATTATATTATTCTATCGGCGAGGTAGCCGAAATGTTTGATGTAAATACTTCATTGATTCGTTTTTGGGAAAAAGAATTTACTGTTCTGAAACCGAAAAAAAACACCAAAGGAAATCGTCAATTTACTCCGAAAGACATTGCTGCTATTGAAAAAATCTACATTCTTGTAAAGGAAAAAGGGTTCACATTAGAAGGGGCAAAGAAGGCGATGAAAAAATCAAGTGGAATAGATCCTTTGGAACAAGAAACACCTTCGGTTGATCCCGTTATCAATCGATTAGAACAAATCCGCGAAAAATTACTCCGATTGAAAAAGTAAATACGACTGATAATCAGCCGCATTTTTGGTGATCTACGGTACTCGAATTACTTTTTTCATGTTTGAAAATTGGGGAGGGCATATCCAATTCCCTTTTTTATCAATAATTCCCCACTTTCCATTGCTTTTTACCGAAGCGTATTCGCAGTTAAATTCATGTGTGTTTTCAAATTGAGCAGGGATAGCCCATTCTCCTTTTTCATTAATGAAACCGACCAACCCCTCAGTCGTTTTTACATACGCAAGTCCGTTTGAGAAATCGCCACAAGACTTTGCGTTTTCAGGTGTTATCAGTTTCCCGTCAGGTTTTACGTAGGACCAGATAGCTCCTTGTTTAACACGGGCTAATTTACTCTCTACACTAAATTCACGAGCTGCGTCAAATAAAGGTTGAATCACCCATTCGCCCTTTTTATTAATAAATCCTACTTTTCCTTCTTCTGTTTTTGCCCAGGCAAGTCCTGCAGAAAAGTCTCCTGCTGATTTGAATGAAGGTGTGATCTGTACCTTACCTTTTACATTAAGAAATCCAACCTTTCCATCCTCTAATCGAAAGGCGGCTAATCCTTCTGAAAAAGCTTTGATAGTAGTTGCCTGTACAGAATTGATACGCGTTGTATCTCCGGACTTAGTGAGAATGAAATGGTCTGTCCCTAAGCTAGCTACGGCGTAACCATCCATAAAACGGGTTACTTTATCATATTGAGGTTCAATAACGATTTTACCTTGTTCGTCAATAAATCCCCATTTTTTAGAATAGGAAACTGCTGCCAGACCATCCGAATAACCTTTTAGGCCAAATCCGAATAGGTTCATCAGTATAAAACCACTTCGTTCCGGTGTAATCGAAGTTCCGTCTTTTCGGATAAAGGTATGTTCTCTTGTTTTTGGATCGAATACAGGAGCAGTTCCATTTTCAGAGAATTCAAAACATTTTTTAAATTGAGGAGTGATAAGAAGTTCTCCTTTTTCATTTGCATATCCCCAAAGTTTGGAGTTCTCAGGAAGAACCTGTACTCTGTATTCTTGTGCTGAAACCCTTGAAAACAAGAATACGGTAAGAATGATGAAAAGGCTTTTCATGGTGTTTTTTTATCAAATTTACAAAATATACCAAATAAAGAAGGGCCTCGTCTGAAGCCCTTCGTATTATATGTTATTTAGATTCTATTTTATTTTTTGTACACCAGGTGGAGATACGTATTTCCTTTTATCTCTTGTCCATCCATATCAATGATAACATATTGACAGAAATAAACACCTTCTGCACAGAGTTGCCCTGATGATTGATCTTTACCGGTCCATCCGTCCTGCGGATTTACATCTGTTATTCGGCCGACAATATTTCCCCAACGGTTCATAATGGTAGCATCAAAAGAAGCTGCATTTTGAAGATTGAAGTGATAGGTATCATTGATTCCGTCACCATTCGGAGTAAATACATTCGGAATCACGTACGACAACGGTGCAAAAAGAGCTACTTCGATGGAAGAATTATAAACATCACTACATCCGTTCGTATTGGTGACAATCAGCGTAACTGTATAAGTTCCGGCATCAGTATATTCAGAAGTCAGACTTGCATCAGATGAATTACTGGTTTCTCCGTTTCCGAAATCCCAGTTATAATCCGTACCTCCAGAAGAAGTATTTTCAAAAGTAACAACTAGGGGAGCGATACCTTCTGAAGGGGAAGCTGTGAAAGCTGCTTCTGGATTGGTATCGACAACAATCGTTACCTGATCGGTATTAGAGCAACCGTTAGCATCTGTCCCGGTCACTGTATACGTAACACTTCCGGGTGGTTGTACAAATGCCTGTCCATCCTGAACACCATTGTCCCAGGAATAAGAGACAGCACCCGACCCTGAAAGTATAATATCACTTCCTTCACAATACATTTGGTCATTTCCGGCATCAACAACAGGTAAATTATTTACAGTTACGGTAATTTGAACAGGGCTGGAAGTACATCCTCCGAACTGTTCAGTAATATAATACGTATGTACTCCTACTGCAGAAGATGGGGTAAAAGTAGTACCGGTAGCAATACTTGTCGTCAGAGAAGGGTCGTCGTACCAGTCCAACTGACCTCCGGCTGAAGCAGTAGCTGTCAAATCTGTTACATTATCTCCCAAACAATAGCTGGTTGTGCCTGTTACGGAAGGAGCAGGTGCCGGATTGATCGTTATAAGGAATGTTTCCGGAGTTCCCAGACAACCGTTTACATCCGGTGTAACTTCAATTTGCCCTGAAATAGGTGTGTTACCGGTGTTTGTTCCGGTAAAATCAGCAATGTTTCCATTCCCTGAAGTTCCCAACCCTATTGCTGCATTTGTATTCGTCCAGCTGAATGTTGTTCCGGGTAGCGATCCGCCAAAATCGGGCACATCTACAAGACCATTTGCACAAACGGTAATGTCTGAAACAGGGTTGACATCAGGGGCTGGGCTGACAGCAACAGATATAATTCCTGATGAAGTCCCGCTACAGTTCTGGTCATCAACGGAAAGTATTTCAAAAGTGCCTACTCCGGAAGGCGAGTATGTATAAGGGGATGAATTGATAGTTATGTTTTGGGTACTACTTCCGTCAGTTAGTTGGATGTCCCAGGGACCGGTTCCCGTTAAATTGATGGTAAGATCGGGTAGGGGATCTCCCTGACAAGCTGTTCCTCCTCCGGATAGTGTTGCGGTAGGAGCAGGAAGAATGGTAACCGAACTCGAATGATTTGCTGCCGGACAGGCGCCAGAAGCAGCAATATCGTTAGTTACAGTATAAGTTCCGGGTAATGAGTTTTGTAAATCAATTTCTCCGGTAGTCACATTAATTGAAAGATCTGTGGAAGATGCAGTGTATTGACCGTTGGAAGCACCTGGTGCAAGTTGAGGAACAGGATTGGTTCCTCCGGCACAGAATGGTCCCGAATACGAAAATGTAGCATCCGGTGCATTGGTTATCGTAATGGATTGCGAATGTGTTCCGGGGCAGGGGCCGTTAGTTGTAAAGGATATGGAATAGGTGCCTGCTCCTGTAGCGGCCATGTCAATTTCTCCTGTCGCAGGGTCTGCAAAAGTAACTCCTGCTCCGGTGAATGTGCCAGAAACAGAGGAACCATTTGTTATGACAGGGACTGGATTGGGTGATGATAGACAAATAGTGGATGGAGTGTATTGAAAATCGGCATCTTCACTTGGGTTTACCACGACTGCGGCAGAATTCGATACCTGGTTTCCACAGGCGTCGGTTACAATGGAGTAAACAGTTTGTGATCCGGATCCGGTGAAGTTGATTGAAGTCGAAGCTCCGGTTCCTACTGAGGGAGTTCCGGACGGATCCATACTCCACTCGTATGTGTATGGAGGGACTCCATACTGAGCTGTAGTCGAAGCGGTTAGAGAACCTCCTTCACAGACTGTATTGTTAGATAGTGTTATCGGATTGGTAGGTGATTGGTAGTCAATAGTTTCTCCCTCTATAGTGATCGTCCATGGAGTGGCAGCGCCAATACAGCTGCTGTTACAACCTGTAGCTCCATAACAGGTACGGAAAAACTGCATTGTAAAGTTTGCGTTTTGCGGTGTACAGGATGGAGCAGGCAGGCAACTCTGAAGGTCTGAAAAGATAGATATGTTTACACCGTCACAAGTTCCGGTTCCTATACTGTTACAGAACCAGTAGTATCCTGCCTGACTTGGACTTACACAAGATCCTGTTGCAAATCGGACAGCACCGTCTTCCATCCAGCAGAGACCTGCTGCAGTATAAGAGAAAGTCCATAAAACATCCGTTAATTGTGCATTAGCCGGAGTAGGAACAGTGAGGTTGTAATCACAGGAATTCGTGAATCCGCAACTGGAATTATACATTGATCCTGTAATGGATGCTTGTGCAAGACTATTGGAACTGGAAACAAGCGGATCAATGATCAATTCTCCATATTGTGCCAGTTTTTCTTCAATCCATGCGTCACTAACAGCAATTCGCAGATGGTTGCCATTTAGCTCGTAAGGTACTTCAATCAACTCAGATTTTGCTGCATTTCTTGGGTAGAGAATAGGCTTTCCGATTTCCAGAATAGAGGTCGAATTGCTTTTATACAATACGCGATCGTTTGCAAAACTCTGCCCGGGGAAAGATTCAAACTCAAGGTTCCCGTTTCCTCCTGAGAACTCGTCCGAGAAAATCAGTTTATCATAGTTGTTAAAAACATGCTCCTTTATGATGAAATTAGTTTTGACAGCTCCTCTCATTACGGCCATTTCAGCGTCAATTCCCGGGAATACGGAATGTACACGAATACCATCTGATCCGACGGTGTAATTACTCCAATCTGCTGTAGCCAGTAATGTTTCGTTTCCGTCTACTACTCCGTATAAAGACCAGTTGTTAAATGTGATTTTTCCGGATGGAGTTTGAATAAAACTGTGTTCGGAATGAGAATCAAAGCCTACGGGATCTGTTTGTAAAGAGGCAATGTACTGACCGTTTCCGACATCTGCAATACGATGATCAATGGTTTGCCAGAATGTTCCGTTTTTCTGGTGTAATTGGCCCATTGCCTGTTGGATATAAAAAACACTGGTATCCTTTGTGCTAACAAAGTACCGGCTTTCAGAAGTTCTTTTTTCATAAATTTCTACACATTCTTCGCAGGGTGTGTTATACGGGAGTTTTCCGAATTCAGGATGTGAATAATAGGTTTCTGAATTCAATACTTTCCATAATGGATTATGATTCTCAATGCGCTTTTCAAAAGAAGAAAAATTGTATTCCTTTGATTGCATTCCTTCTTTAGCTTTTTGTTGCGCGGAAAGAGGTGCAAACCCCAAAAAAAGAAATGAACAAACAGAAAGCGTCGGCAATATATGTGCTTTAAAAGCAGAATGATTGATTCTCATAGTGTTTACAGTAATAGTTTTTAATCAAATCAGAGAGTAGATAACTCTCACTCAATTCAGACGATAAACATACTTCTTTCGTTGCATTTAGAGGGCTGTAAACAATAAATAAAAATGAAAGTAATTGATTTGTAAATAGTAATGACAGAACTACGGGACGACAGAAAAGTGTTTTATCGGTTCAACATTCTTATTAACTTTGCATCCTAAATTTTTTAAAATGGAAATTCCAAAGACGTACGAATCAGGTAAAGCAGAGGAAAAGTGGTACAGCCACTGGATGAACAAAGGATATTTTCATTCGGAGCCGGATGAAAGAGAGTCTTATACAGTCGTCATTCCTCCGCCAAACGTGACCGGAGTCTTGCACATGGGGCACATGCTGAACAATACGATTCAGGACGTATTAGTACGTAAAGCCCGTATGGAAGGAAAAAATGCATGTTGGATTCCCGGTACGGATCATGCATCCATTGCTACTGAAGCTAAAGTGGTGAATAAACTGCGGGCGGAAGGAATTAAGAAGTCAGATCTGTCAAGGGATGAATTTTTGAAACACGCCTGGGAATGGAAAGAAAAACATGGTGGTATTATTTTGGATCAGTTAAAAAAACTGGGAGCTTCCTGTGACTGGGAGAGAACGCACTTTACCATGGACCCTGAGTATTCTGAGTCTGTACTTGATGTATTTGTAGACTTGTATAAAAAAGGGAAGATTTATCGTGGAATCCGAATGGTAAATTGGGATCCTGAGGCCTTGACCGCACTTTCTGACGAAGAGGTGATTTATAAGGAAGTCAACTCAAAGTTATTTTATGTTCGCTACAAAATTGCAGGATCAGAAGATAGCTGGTTGACGATAGCTACTACGCGTCCGGAGACAATTTTGGGAGATACGGCAATTTGTATCAATCCAAATGATGAGCGATTCAAACATTTGCATGGAAAACAAGTAGTAGTTCCTGTTGCTAACCGAACGATTCCAATTATTCTGGATGAATATGTAGAGATGGATTTCGGAACAGGATGCCTGAAGGTTACACCTGCGCACGATGAAAATGATTATGATCTTGGAAAGAAGCACAATCTTGAAACGATTGATATTCTGAACGATAATGGAACGCTTAATGCGTACGGTCTTCATTATGAAGGGAAAGATCGTTTTGAAGTACGTAAACTGATTGAAAAAGAACTATACGATAAAGGGTATCTTGTAAAAACAGAAGATCATATCAACAAGGTTGGTTTTTCAGAACGTACGGATGCGGTTATTGAACCCAAGCTTTCTCTTCAGTGGTTTGTGAGTATGAAAGAACTTTCAGAGCCGGCTTTAGAGAATGTAATGAACGGAAAGATTAATTTCTATCCGGAAAAAATGAAGAATACATACCGCCACTGGATGGAGAATATCAAAGATTGGTGTATTTCCAGACAGTTATGGTGGGGGCATCGTATTCCTGCCTGGTATTATGGTACAGGGGCAGATGAATATGTAGTAGCCAAGACAGAGGATGAAGCTATCGCTTTGGCTGGTGAGAAATCTGGAAAAACGTTTGAGAAAGGCGAATTGAAACAGGATGAAGACGTTTTGGATACCTGGTTCTCTTCCTGGTTATGGCCTATTTCGGTTTTCAATGGATTGACACAGCCCGGTAACGAGGAAATAAAGTATTACTATCCGACAAATGATTTGGTTACAGCTCCGGAGATTATGTTCTTTTGGGTTGCAAGAATGATTATTGCCGGGTACGAATACATGGGAGATCTCCCGTTTAAAAATGTATACTATACCGGAATTGTAAGAGATAAATTGGGACGTAAAATGTCCAAGTCGCTTGGGAATTCTCCGGATCCGATAAAACTGATCGAAAAGTATGGAGCAGATGGAGTTCGCGTTGGAATTTTGATTTCCTCTCCGGCTGGAAATGACTTGCCGTTTGATAGTTCACAATGTGAGCAGGGAAGAAACTTTGCCAATAAAGTATGGAACGCTTTCCGTTTGGTAAAATCCTGGGAAGTGAAAGATATGGATCAACCGGAAGCGTCCCGTAAAGCAATAGAATGGTTTGATGCCAAATTGAATCAGGGAATAGCAGAGATTAACGACGCATTCACCAAATTCCGTATTTCGGATGCTTTGATGACAACCTATAAATTGGTTTGGGATGATTTCTGTTCGTGGTATCTGGAAATGATCAAGCCCGGATATGAACAACCGATTGACAGCAAAACGTATGAGATGACACTTCAGTTCTTTGAACGATTGTTGAGTTTGATGCATCCGTTTACACCATTTGTAACAGAAGAAATCTGGCACCTGATTCGTGAAAGAAAAGAAGGTGAAGATATTATGTTGGCGAAATGGCCGGAGCAAAAAAAATCTGACGAAATGATCCTAAAGCAGTTTGGGAAAGCGGAAGAGGTGATTACTAACGTGCGTAATATCCGTAAGCAGAAAAATATTGCCAATAAAGTTAAGATCGATCTGAAAGTAAAAGTGAATAATACTTTGGATAAGTCATTTGACCCGGTTATTTCTAAAATGGGAAATATAGCAGCGTATGAGTACGTGAGTGAAAAAGTAGACAACTCATATTCGTTTATAGTTGATTCCAATGAATATTTTATTCCTTTCGGAGAGGATATTGATGTGGAAGCAGAAATTAAAAAAATTGAAGAGGAGTTGCAGTATACCAAAGGCTTTTTAACAAGTGTTCAGAAAAAACTAAGCAATGAAAAATTTGTAAGTGGAGCGCCCGAGCAGGTTGTGATGAATGAAAGAAAGAAAGAAGCGGATGCGCAAAGCAAAATCACAATTCTTGAAGAAAAACTAAAATCACTCAAGTAGACTAGTCTAATTTTTTGAAAAGAGATCCTCTTCGGTTTGACCGGAGAGGATTTTTTTTGTAAGATTGACTCCATGAAAAAGAAGTTTACACTATTCCTGGTATTTACTTGTATGGTTTTGACAGGGTTTTCGCAACAATGGGTGTCTGAAATGTTGGATGGAAATACGAATTTTTATGAAGTTCGTCAGTCGTTCGAAGAAGAATGGAGTGGAAGCGAGTATGTAAAAGGAAAGGGATGGAAACAATTCAAAAGATGGGAATACTTCATGGAACAACGGGTTTATCCTACGGGAGATCGAATTCCTGTTCATGCAGCCTATTTTGAGAGAAACAACTTTGTTACATCAGAACAGCAGGTGGTGAAGTCAAGGTCAGCTACCTGGCAGCCAATGGGACCATTTGATTGGAGTTCTACATCCTATAATCCTGGTTTGGGAAGAGTAAATACGGTAGCAGTGCATCCCGGAAATAATCAGGTGATTTATGTTGGTACTCCAAGCGGAGGACTTTGGAAAACTACAAATGGAGGTGGTAGTTGGGTTCCTCTGACAGATGATTTTAGTGCCATTGGAATATCAGGAATTGTTATCAATCCGTATAATCCGGATGAGGTGTATGTTGCGACAGGAGACGGAGATGGAGCGGATACATATAGTATCGGGGTTTTGAAATCGACAGATGGAGGAGCTACCTGGTCGGTTACAGGATTGGTTCATACGGTAATGGATTATATTGTTTGCCGGAGAATGATCATGCATCCTACGGATCCGTTAACAATTTTGGTAGCTACAAATGTTGGTGTTTTTAAGACCGTTGATGGTGGAGATAACTGGTATTTGGTGACAACAGGCTCGTTCAGAGATATTGAGTTTCAGCCGGGAAATGCAAACCGTGTATATGCATCTTCTAACAGGTTATATATTTCTGAAAACGGAGGAGAAACTTTTGCTCCTTCTTCTGCTGTTCAGTTACCGCAGGCATCAGCGGTGAATCGAATGGAAATTGCTGTGAGTCCTGATCAGCCGGATTATGTTTATGTACTTTGCGGAAAAGAATCTGACGCGTCATTTCTGGGGTTGTACCGTTCAGAAAATGCCGGAGCAAGTTTTTCCCTTCGTACAAATTCTCCTAATCTGTTTACGTATGATGAACAGGGTCTTGAATCCGGAGGTCAGAGCTGGTACGATATGGCAATAGCAGTTGACCCGGATAATGCTGATAACGTATTTGTAGGAGGTATTAATATTTGGAAATCAACAAATGGGGGAAGTAGTTTTCAAATCAATACGCATTGGATCTGGCCGGGAGTGTATGGATATACACACGCAGACATACATTTTCTTTCGTACGATGGCGCCGGAATATTTTGCGGGAGTGATGGAGGAATTTTTTACTCAGGAGATCAGGGAGCCAGCTGGGAAGACCTTTCCTCCGGAATGCAAATATCGCAGTTTTACCGATTTGGAAATTCACCTCTTGATGCGGGACTGGTTATAGGAGGGACACAGGATAATGGATCCAAGTTAGGTGTAGATCAGACCTGGACGCATGTAATGGGAGGAGATGGAATGGAAGCAGCTGTAAACCCTACAAACCCGCAGATTTTATTTTGTACCCAGCAGTACGGATACCTGAACCGAAGTTTAGACGGAGGAATGACCTGGGAACTGGTTATGACAGGTAATGGTGAAGAGGGAAGGTGGGTAACACCGTTTGTTGTTCTCCCTGTCAATAAAGTGATCATGGGCTACGAAAATGTCTGGTTAAGTCAGGATAACGGCAGTAGTTTTACACAGATTTCTGATTTTAATTCAGGAGAGACTATTCGTGAAATTGCGGTGGCGGAACAGGATCATAATGTTATCTATGCAGCTCTTCCGGGGCATTTGTATAAAACAACGGACGGAGGAACTACCTGGACGGATGTGATGTCTAATCTGCCGGATTTGGCAATTACAGATATTCAGATTCACCCATTGGATAGCGATGTTGTCTATCTGACGACATCCGGATATAGTCAGGGAAATAAAGTATTTGTTTCGGATAACGGGGGAGTGTCCTGGCAGAACATTTCCGGAAACCTGCCTAACCTGCCTGCGAACACACTTATTTTGCAACGGGAAACCAATGGAGGTGTGTACGTGGGAATGGATGTAGGGATTTATTACATTGACAGTACACTAGGTAACTGGGCTCCTTTTGATGATGCTTTGCCTAATGTAATTGTAAGCGAGTTGGAAATTCATTATCCGACTGGAAAAATTCGTGCAGCTACTTTTGGAAGAGGGGTTTGGGAGTCAGATCTGTTTAGTGTTCCTGAGTTGGAACCCATTGCAGATTTTTCGTATTTACCAGAAGGGTACTGTGTGTCAGACCCGATTGTCTTTTATGATGCTTCGCTATACGCTTCACCTTCCTGGCAATGGTATTTCCCGGGAGGAGTCCCTGCAACAAGTACGGCACAATCCCCTTCCGTTCAATATGCTGTTTCGGGTGAATATATAGCTTCATTGGTGGTTCAGAATCAGTTTGGAACTGATTCGATAGCGAAAACAGTGACAGTTATAAGAGGAGAGAATGCGTTACTGGTAGAGTTGGCAACAGATGATTATCCGGAGGAAACAGCCTGGACCATTACAGATAATCAGGGACAGGTATGGGAAAACCAGTCCGGATATTCGGATGCCAATACATCTTTCCAGTATAACTTATGTCTCCCGGCGGGATGCTATACATTTCGCATCACGGATGCGTATAGCGATGGAATTTGTTGTGATTTTGGAACGGGATCTTATTCTTTGATAAGTAGCGAAGGAGTAATCGCTACCGGGGGAACATTTGGTAGTGAAGATGTCGTTACTTTTTGTTTTGACGATCATTCAGGAGTGAAAGAAGAAGAAATAGAGACGCTTTTAGTATATCCCAACCCGACGAATGAAAAAGTGACGGTGGTAAATCCCGGAGGTAGTTATCAGGAATTATATATTCTGGACTTGCTAGGACGTAAACTGGCAACCTTCCCGATTTCAGGAAAAGAAAAACTAGAAATTGATCTTTCCGTTTTCTCAGAAGGCACCTATCTTTTTGTTGTGCATAGCAATGATAAGACAATCAGCCATAGGGTGACGTATACCGGGAATTAGGGGAGATGGTTTCAGTTTTGTGATTTGTTTTATGGAAGTCAAACAAATATGGGGTGGAACGTAGTATATCGTTAAATAAAGTTTTTCACAAAAGAATGAATTCATTCACAATGCTAAATTTC
>NZ_CFIGVI010000028.1:0-37110 GCF_984588085.1 Wandonia sp. | reverse complement strand
ATTCTACTGTTGATAACTCCATTTTTTTGTTCACAAATGATTTTTAATTACCACTTTTTACCACTTTTTATTATTCTTCTAAAAGTACTGTGTATAATGGTTTTTTGAGTTGTTTTTGTAACCTTGTATGCTTATTTGTCGTATTAAGTTTTCAACAATGAGTAAATAAGTGGTAAAAAGTGGGGATTTCTTCCGTAATTTTACCCATTATTAGAAGTCATGGCTGGATTAGTAGGTGAATATGAGGTGAAGCTCGATGCTAAAGGGCGTTTTCTCTTTCCTTCGGGACTGAGGAAGCAACTCTCGCCTGCTGCCCAGGAAAATTTCATGTTAAATAAAGGTTTTGAGGATTGTTTAACACTTTATCCGATGAATGAATGGGATAAATTGAGTGAGCAATTGTCAAAGATGAACCTCTTTAAGCCGAAAAACAGAATGTTCTATCGTCTGTTCCATCAGGGAGCGAAAGCTATAGGACTTGATTCTGCTGGTCGTATTCACATTCCTGTGACACATATGGAGCGGGTAGGTTTGTCGAAAGAGGTGATGTTGATTGCGTATAATGACCGGATAGAGATTTGGGATAAGCAACATTATTTTGACATGATTGATTCGAACATGGCTGATTTTGCCGATTTGGCAGATGAAGTAATGGGTGGATTAGAAAATGAAGAATAACGAAGAAACTTACCACATACCAGTTCTCCTGAATGAGTGTGTTGACGCATTAAATATTCGTCCTGATGGACGCTATGTAGATGTTACATTTGGTGGAGGAGGGCATGCTCGTGAAATCTTTAAACTTCTTGGAGAGAAAGGACATCTGATTGGCTTTGATCAGGATCCGGATGCTAAAACCAACGCATGGGATGCTACTAACTTTACGTTTATAGCGGGAAATTTTGCATACCTGAAAAATCAGCTTCGTATGTCCGGACTTTTTCCGGTAGATGGAATACTGGCAGATTTGGGTGTTTCCTCTCATCAGTTTGATAGTGGTGAAAGAGGGTTCTCAATTCGAATGGACGATGAGTTGGATATGCGGATGAATCAATCCGGAAAATTGACGGCCCGGTATGTGGTAAACGAATACGATGAGGAGAACCTGTACCGTGTTTTGCGCGAATACGGAGAAGTGCAGAGTCTGAAAAGAACAGTTGAAGCTATCGTTAGAGCGCGCCAGATTACACCGATAATAACTACCGGACAACTAAAGGAAGTAATTCAGCCGATTGCACAAAAAGGAAAAGAACATAAGTTTCTTGCGCAGGTATTTCAAGCAATCCGCATTGAGGTTAACGATGAAATCAATGTGCTAAAGAAATTGCTGGAACAAGCTGTAGAGGTGCTGAAGCCGGGAGGTCGACTGGTGGTGATTTCCTATCATTCACTGGAAGATCGGTTGGTGAAAAACTTCATGAAGCGGGGAAGTTTTGACGGAAAGATTGAAAAAGACTTTTACGGAAATATTGTAAAACCACTCGAAGAAGTGAATCGCAAACCAATATTGCCTTCTGATGAAGAAATGGAGAGGAATTCACGGTCGCGAAGTGCTAAACTGAGAATCGCTGTAAAACTGGACATGGGTGTCAAATAAGTATGTAGATAAAGAGCAGCAGGAAGCTGAGAAGCCTGATAATGCAAAACCCGGAAAAAAAATGAAGGGTTCAAAAACAGTTTCCCAGATCCTGAGCGGAGATTTTCTTACACGTGAATTCGTGATCGAAAATCTCGGGTTTATCTTCTATGTAATGTTGCTCTTGCTTTTGTTGATTACCAAAGGGTATTATGTAAAACAAGTCTCGGATAATGTAATAAAGACAGAAGCAGAATTGGATGAGATTGTGTCTGATTATGTTGAGTTAAAAGCTCGTTTTCAGGAAGAGACGGCAAGGGGGAAATTGTTAGAGAAACTGGAAGGAACGGGATTGATTGAATCAATTGATCCTCCGAAAGTAATACGGGTAAAAGAAGAAAAGGAGTAATTCTGGAAGAGAGAAAAAGCATATTATGGAAAGTGTACCTGATGTATTTCGGGTTTGTACTCATCATGCTTACCGTGTTGGTCAAAACGGTTATGATCCAGGTTGAAGGGAGAGATAATATCCTTGTGGGAGAATCTGAGCGGATAAAAATGGTGGAGGTGCCTATCGAATCGCGGAGAGGACAGATTTTGGATGATAAAGGAAATCCATTGGTTACATCCGTTTCTTTTTATGAGATTCGAATGGATCCTACTGTTGTGAAAAAGGAAATCTTTGATAAGGATTTGGATTCATTGGCTTTGATGTTGAGCAAAGTGTATCCTGAAAAATCTTCACGTGGATATGCTGAGATGATCAGAAAAGCGCGTGCTTCAGGTAATCGTTTTCTTTTGATCCGCAGAAAAGCGACGAATGAAGAAAGGAAAAAGCTCCGGACATTTCCGATTTTCCGGGAAGGGAGAAATAAAGGCGGGATAATCGATAATATCGAAACGATCGTTCGGAAACGACCTCACGGAATTCTTGCACACCGGACTTTAGGATATGTGAACGAAGATGTGCGGGTAGGTTTGGAAGCTGCTTATGATGAAGTGCTTGCCGGAGAGCAGGGGATTGAATTAAAGCAACGTTTGGAAACAGGTTTGAAACCTACCGGATCAATATTGAAAGAAACAGTAGACGGATCAGATATCGTTACAACTATAGATAAAGATATTCAGGAAGTAGCGGAGAATGAACTGATGAACCAATTGATCAGTGAAAATGCCCGACATGGTTCTGTTATTGTGATGGAAGTGAAAACAGGAAAAATCAAGGCTATTGCAAATCTACAGAGAACGGAGTCAGGGGGATATTTTGAGACATACAATTTTGCTGTAGGACTAAAAAGTTACCCCGGATCAACAATAAAGTTAGCTTCTCTTATGGCATTGTTAGAGGATGGCAAAATAAACATTGAAGATACGGTTAAGGCTACAGGAGTATTTAATTTTTATAATGCGAAATTGCATGATACAGGAAACCGCGCATACGGATGGATTAGTATAAAAAGAGCATTTGAACTTTCGTCAAATGTAATTGCAAGAGTAGTGGATGAGGCGTACAAAGATGATCCGATGAAGTTTGTAGATCGTCTTCGTTCATTTGGACTTGGTGAGGTGTTAGGGATTGAAATTGAAGGAGAGCCGGAACCAACCATGTATCAGCCGGGTGATCCGAGCTGGTCAAAGATTTCTCTTCCCTGGATGTCAATTGGCTACGAAATACAGTTGACACCACTCCAGACATTGACGTTTTATAATGCTGTGGCTAATAACGGGACCGTTATGAAGCCGCAGTTTGTGAGTCAGATCCGCAAAAACGGAATTGTTGAAAAAGAATTTGATCCAGTTGTATTGCGACAGAATATTTGTTCAGAAAATACAATCAATATTCTTAAAGCATGCCTGGAAGGGGTGGTGGAAAACGGAACAGGAAAGAGTTTACAGTCAGCGAATTTTAAGATCGCAGGAAAAACAGGTACTTCACGATTGGATGCAGGACCTGATAGTGAAGAAGGACTAAAGCATCAGGCTTCTTTCTGTGGATATTTTCCGGCAGATGATCCGATTTACTCATGTATCGTAGTGATAGCTGCTCCATCAAGGAATATATACGGGTCAAAAGTTTCCGGAACGGTTTTCTCAGCTATTGCAAACAAAGTGTACTCAACTCATCTGAAGTACCAAAAAGCTATAAATGAACAGCAATTACTGACGCAGGTTACACCGCCTTCGTTGGATGGACATAGCGGAGATCTGGATATGATACTGGATAATCTGCATATCAAAAAGAAAAAGAACAGTGGAGATGACTGGGTTTCGACAACTGCAAAGGAAAAATTTGTCGAACTGAATAAAAGAGAAGTGGTAAAAGGATTGGTTCCTAATGTTGTAGGGATGGGGTTGAAAGATGCCTTGTACCTGTTAGGGAACGAGGGATTGTATATTGAAGTGTCAGGTACAGGTCACGTTGTTCATCAATCCATTATGCCGGGAGTGAAATCTCCCACTGGAGGGGTGATAAAACTGGAATTGAGATGATGAAAAAGGTCAGGGAAATAGTATACGGAGTTTCATTGAAAGAAGTGAAAGGAACCACTGATCACGAAGTTGGGGCAGTGGTTTTTGATTCGAGAAAAGCAGAGGAAGGGACTCTTTTTATTGCTGTCAAAGGTGTGGTAAATGACGGTCATGATTACATCGGTAGTGCAATTGCTGCCGGATGTCGGGCTATTATTTGTGAAGAGGTTGTTGATGCGGTAGAAGGAGTGAATTACTACGTGGTAGAAAACTCTTCTCAAGCACTGGGAATAGTTGCTTCTAATTTTTATGACAACCCCTCTGAAAAAATTACACTGGTTGGAGTTACAGGAACAAACGGAAAAACAACAACAGCAACATTGTTGCATCAGCTGTTTTCAGGATTGGGGTACAAGTCGGGGTTGCTTTCTACTGTCGTGAATAAAATAGGTGGTAAAGATGTTCCTGCTACGCATACAACGCCTGATCCGATTGCTCTGAATATGCTGTTGGCTAAAATGGTGGAGGAGGGTTGCGAATATTGTTTTATGGAAGTGAGCTCGCATGCAGTTCACCAGAACAGAATAGTAGGGCTTAGATTCTCAGGAGCAGTATTTACAAATATTACGCATGATCATTTGGATTATCACGGAACATTTAAAGAATATATCCAGGCAAAAAAGGCATTCTTTGATCAGCTTCCATCATCCGCTTTCGCATTGACAAATACCGATGATAAAAACGGTGGGGTTATGCTCCAGAATACACTGGCGAAAAAGAGTAGCTACGGCATCCGGTCAATGGCAGATTATAAATTGAAAGTGCTGGAGAATCAGTTCAGTGGATTGGTGCTTTCTATTGATGGTACAGAGGTCTGGACTAAACTGATCGGAGATTTTAATGCCTATAATTTACTTGCGGTTTTTGCAGTAAGCCAATTACTGGGACAAGATAAAATAGAGGTGCTTACTGAAATGAGTAAGCTGGGATCGGTTAATGGGCGGTTTGAATACACAGTGAGTAAAACAGGTGTTACTGCGATTATCGATTATGCACACACACCCGATGCACTGGAGAATGTATTGAAAACAATTGCAAATATCAGAACAGGAAACGAGACGGTTTTTACAGTAGTTGGTTGTGGTGGAGACAGAGACAAAACCAAGCGACCGAAGATGGCTGAAATAGCTTGTGAAATCGGGGATCGCGTTATTCTGACTTCTGATAATCCGAGAACAGAAGATCCGGCTGCTATTATTGAAGATATGATGGCGGGAGTGGGAGGTCATAATTTTAAAAAGACACTTTCCATCACTGATCGCAAAGAAGCTATAAAGACTGCCATTAGTTTGTCTGAACCGGGAGATATAATTCTGGTTGCAGGGAAAGGGCATGAAACCTATCAGGAAATAAACGGAGTGAAACACGACTTTGACGATAAGGCAATTGTTAACGAACTATTTATAAAACTGGAGAAATAATGCTGTACTATTTATTTGAATACCTGGATGAATTAGACTTCCCCGGAGCGGGGTTGTTCGACTACATTTCGTTCCGTGCGGGAATGGCACTGATTTTTTCGTTAATAGTATCAATTGTTTTCGGAAGCAGAATCATTAACTATCTGAGAAAATTGCAGATTGGTGAAACAGTACGTGATCTGGGACTGAAGGGGCAAAAAGAAAAAGAAGGGACTCCGACAATGGGAGGCGTTATCATCCTGAGTGCAATTCTTATCCCGACGATATTGTTCGCTAAACTGGACAACGTTTACGTCATTACCATGTTGATTTCAACTGTGTGGTTGGGGTTAATTGGATTTTTGGACGATTACATTAAAGTTTTTAAGAAAAATAAGGAAGGATTAAAAGGGAAGTTTAAAGTAATCGGACAAATAGGGGTAGGTGTGATCGTGGGGTCTATCCTGTATTTTCATCCTGATGTGCAGGTTCACAAAAAAGTACCTAAGGATTATGTGCTCCAGACGAATGAAATGGAAGTATCGCATTTTCATGATACCTCTCTTGAGGAAAATAAAACATTTAAGTGGATTCGTACCAAAGATATGACGACGACCATTCCTTTTGTCAAAAACAACGAGTTCAATTACAACTGGCTTGGGGGAGATCATAGTACGAACTGGGGTTGGCTTTGGTTTATTCCGATCGTAATTTTTATCGTGATTGCCGTTTCAAATGGAGCCAATATGACGGACGGTCTGGATGGATTGGCCACCGGCTCCTCCGCAATCATTGGTATCGCGCTGGCTGTCTTTGCCTATGTTAGTTCCAATGCCCGATTTGCAGATTACCTCAATGTCATGTATATCCCCATGGCGGAAGAGATGGTGATTTTTATTGCTGCTTTCGTGGGGGCTTGTATTGGGTTCTTGTGGTATAATGCTTATCCGGCGCAAGTGTTTATGGGAGACACCGGGAGTCTTGCGCTAGGGGGAATGATTGCCGTTTTTGCCATTTCCATCCGTAAAGAATTATTGATCCCTGTATTGTGTGGAATCTTCCTGATCGAAAACCTGTCGGTAATGTTGCAGGTCGGGTATTTCAAATACACCAAGAAAAAATTCGGAGATGGGAGGCGTATTTTCAAAATGGCTCCGCTCCATCACCATTACCAGAAGTTAGGTATGCATGAGGCAAAAATTGTAGCCCGTTTCTGGATTGTAGGAATTCTTTTGGCAGTAATAAGTATCGTAACACTGAAATTGAGATAGTGCGCTATACAAATAGTCATATCGTTGTTTTGGGTGCCGGAGAGAGTGGAGTCGGTGCGGCATTACTGGCTGTAAAGTTTGGTAATAAAGTACTGGTTTCCGATCGTGGACAGATTAAGGCTGCTTTTAAAAAGGAGCTGGAGGAGAGTTCTATTCCTTTTGAAGAGGGTAAGCACTCCGAGGCTGAAATTTTAACAGCGGATCTGGTGGTGAAAAGTCCCGGGATTCCAGATACAGCACCCTTGATTGTAGCACTTCGAGAAAAGAATATTCCGGTGGTTTCGGAAATTGAATTTGCAGGGTATTATTCATCGGCTAAGACGATATGTATTACCGGAAGTAATGGGAAAACGACAACAACATTATTAGTACATCACTTGCTGAAGAAGGCAGGATTTGATGCAGGGTTAGGAGGGAATGTTGGTACAAGTTATGCCCGTCAGGTGGCAGAAAAAGACAGAGAATGGTTTGTTCTTGAGTTGAGTTCATTTCAGTTGGATGGAATGTTTGAATTCAAACCGACAATTTCGATTCTCTTAAACATTACTCCCGATCATCTGGATCGATACAATTACGAAATGCAAAACTACGTGAATTCTAAGTTCAGAGTTCTACAAAATATGGATCGTGATGGTTGGTTCATTTACAATATGGATGATCCGATCATTGCGAGCGAGATTGAAAAGAGAAAGCCGGAAACAAATTGTGTTCCTTTCTCAATAAAACAGCCGGTCAGTTTTGGCGGCTTTTCAGATAGCAAACAAATAACAATTATAATTAAAGACCAGTTCACTATGTCTATTCACGATTTAGCAATGAAGGGTAAGCACAATACCCAAAATTCCCTTGCTGCAGGGATTGCAGGAAGAATTCTGGAAATCAGAAAGGAAATTGTGCGCGAGAGTTTGTCCGATTTTCAAAATGTAGAACACCGACTTGAGTTTGTGGCACGGGTAAACGGAATTGAATTTATTAACGATTCAAAAGCAACCAATGTAAACTCTACCTGGTATGCCCTGGAAAGTATGGAGAAACCAACTGTCTGGATAGTAGGTGGTGTGGATAAAGGAAATGACTACTCAGAACTAATTGATTTGGTGAAAGAGAAAGTAAAAGCGATCATTTGCCTGGGAACAGATAACTCAAAAATCATTGAGACATTTAAGTCTGTGGTTCCTACCATTGTTGAAGCATCTTCATCTGAAGAAGCGGTTGCCTTTGGGTATCGATTGGCGGCTAAAGAAGAAACAGTCTTACTATCTCCCGCTTGCGCAAGCTTTGATTTATTCGAAAACTACGAGGATAGAGGAAATCAATTTAAGACGGCTGTACGAGCACTTTAATGATGTCAATGTATAACCACGGGGGAAAACAGTTTGATGGAAACAACATCATGAATTATACTTCCCGTGTGTATTGCTAAAAACAGAAGCTGTAACAGCTAATGGTAAAAAATGTATTAAAATATCTGGAAGGGGATAAGGCCATTTGGATTTTAACAATCCTTATGCTTGCCTTTTCGTTAATAACGGTCTACAGTTTTGTTCCTATTTTGGTAAAAACTGAAGGAGGAACACCGTTTAAATACCTTTTCAAGCATTTTGTATATGTAATCATTGGTTTTGGATTGATGTTCTGGGTGCATAAACAAAGTCCCGTCCTGCTTTCCCGTTTGGCAAGGTTCATTTTTTACCTGTCAATAGCCTTATTGATATTTACCTTTTTCTTTGGTGTTACGGTTAATAATGCCAGTCGATGGATAAGAATACCAATAATATCACTGACATTCCAGACTTCTGATTTTGCCAAACTGGCTCTAATCATATATCTGTCGAGGCTTTTGGTTAAGAAGAAAGATGTGTTGCATGATTGGAAAAAAGGATTTTGGCCGGTTATATGGCCTGTTTTATTGATTGTTGCGCTGATTGCAAAAGACAACTTCTCAACAGCAGCAATTATTTTTGCTATTGCATTGGTCATTATGTTTATCGGACAGGTCCGCTTAAAGATGATTCTCACCCTGATAGGAGGTGGGATTGTGGCAGGAGGATTAATGGTGGCGTTGCATAAGGCGGCTCCGGATCTGAATCTTCTTCCGCGTTACGAAACCTGGGAAAACCGAATTTTGAATCGGGCAGCAGAAGAAAAAGATGTGTTGACAAATGCGCAATCGATTAATGCGGAATTGGCGATACACAATGGTGGAGTCAGTGGGGTAGGCCCGGGTAAAGGAAAGTTAAAGTTATTTACAGCAGAGGCATACGCTGATTTTTTCTATTCCAGTTTTGTTGAGGAGTTTGGTCTTATAGGTGCTGTGGGTCTTATTCTGACGTATTTGATTTTGTTGTTTCGGATAATTCGAATTGGTCTGAAATCCGAACGGCTTTTTGAAGTCTATCTATGTGTTGGAATAGGTTTGATTCTGATTACACAAGCATCTGTAAATATGTTGGTCTGTACAGGTGTTTTCCCGGTTACGGGGCAGAATATGCCTTTTTTGGCAATGGGAGGTTCTGCTTTGGTAATGGTTTGTGTTTCACTGGGGATTATCCAGAGTGTGGCGCGGTCGCAACAAGTAAAAGAAGCATAGAATGAAAGAACTGAAACGCGTAATAATAAGTGGTGGTGGAACCGGAGGACATATTTTTCCGGCTATTGCAATTGCAGATGAAATCAAAAGAAAGTTCCCGGAGTGCGATATTCTTTTTGTTGGGGCAGAAGGAAAAATGGAGATGGAAAAAGTGCCTGCTGCCGGATATAAAATAGTAGGATTGCCTATCGCCGGATTGCAGCGCAGGATCACAGTACAAAATCTGGTACTGCCTTTTAAGTTGCTTTCAAGTCTGATGAAGGCAAGAAAAGTTGTTAAAGAATTTGATCCGCAGGTAGCGATAGGTGTTGGAGGATACGCTTCAGGACCTACTTTACAAATGGCGAATGCACTTAAAATACCTACCGTCATTCAGGAACAGAATTCTTTTCCTGGTAAAACCAATAAATGGTTGGCTGCAAAAGCGGCTAAGATATGCGTTGCCTATGAGGGGTTGGAAAGATTTTTTCCTTCTTCGAAGATTGCAATTACCGGGAATCCGGTTCGGCTTGAAGTGACGAAAATTGAAGGGAAGAAGGACAAAGCACTTGCGTATTTTGGGTTGTCGGCAGCGAAGAAAACTGTTTTGGTAATCGGAGGAAGCCTGGGGGCCAAAACACTGAATGATGCAATGGATGAAGGTGTCCAGAAGCTTGCCGAAAATAATATTCAGGTAATCTGGCAGTGCGGTAAATATTACGCAGATGCTCTATTGAATAAATGGAAAGACCGTTTACCGGATGGCGTATGGTTAAATCCATTCATTTTTGAAATGGATTTGGCGTATGCGGCAGCTGACATTGTTGTTTCCAGAGCAGGGGCGATCTCGGTGTCTGAACTTTGCCTGGTAAAAAAGCCGGTGATTCTTGTTCCGTCACCAAATGTGGCGGAAGATCACCAAACAAAAAATGCCATGGCATTAGTAAACATAGGGGCGGCGAGGTTAGTGAAAGATATTGAAGCCCGGGATGTATTAGTAAATGAGATTTTACAGCTTGCAGCAGATGCGGAAGCGCAGGAAGGTTTGAGCGAAGCTATTGAAGCCCTGGCGAAGCCAAATGCAACACAGGATATTGTACAGGAAATTGTCAACGTGATATAGTGGATCTGAAAGAAGTAAATAGCGTCTATTTTATCGGTATCGGAGGTATCGGTATGTCTGCATTGGCGAGATATTTTAATGCAATGGGGAAAAAGGTGTCCGGTTATGACAAAACCCCATCTCCACTGACGGATGCATTACAAAAAGAAAGAATCGATATCCATTTTGAGGATTGGGGAGAAACAGTTGTAGGAAAGTTAGACAAAACATCAACAATTGTTATCTATACACCCGCTGTTCCCACAAATTTCGGAGAGTTAGAAGCTCTTAGAGATATGGGGTATGTAATGATGAAAAGGGCGCAAATGCTTGGATACATTACGCAGTATACGAAAGGAATTGGTGTGGCAGGAACGCACGGTAAGACAACTACTAGTACAATGTTGGCACATGTACTGCATCAGAGTATTGGTTGCAATGCTTTTCTCGGAGGAATAAGTAGTAATTATGGGACAAATCTGTTGTTGGATTCTTCTTCCGATATCAGTGTTGTTGAGGCGGACGAGTTTGATCGTTCCTTTTTACAGTTACATCCTTTTGGGGGAGTACTTACAGCTGTAGATGCTGATCATCTTGATATATACGAAAGTGCCTCGGCGCTTCTGGAAGGATTTGAATTGTATATTAATAAAATTGATCCCAAAGGTTTTTTACTTATTCACGATACCATTCAGCTACCTTCTGCTTGTAAACAGATTCATTACGGGCTAAATAGCGAAGCAGACATTCAGGGGATGAATCTGCGGTATGAAGCAGGTACATTTCGTATGGAGGTACGTGTGTATGATGAAGTTTGGCAAAATGTAATATTGGGCGTTCCCGGGATACATAATGCTGAAAATGCACTGGCAGTGATTGGGGTTTGTCTGGAACTTGGAGTCTCAAAAGAGGCAATTATAGAAGGGTTGAAGTCATTTAAAGGTGTCAAAAGACGCTTTGAATACATTATTAATGAACCCAACAGGATATATATTGATGATTATGCGCACCATCCGACGGAAATCAAAGCTCTTTTGTCCTCAATCCGTCTGTTATATCCGGAAAAACGCGTTTTGGGAATTTTTCAACCACATTTATTCAGTAGAACGCGTGATTTTATGCCTGAGTTCGCCCGTTCACTTTCTGAATTGGATGAGTTGATAGTACTTCCAATCTATCCGGCTCGTGAACTACCAATAGAAGGTGTCACAAGTGAAGCTTTAGTAAAGCAGATCCCAGGTAATAAAGGGCAGGTATTATCTCCGGATGCAGTTGTAGAATATGTGACAAAATCCGAATGGGACGTTCTACTGACAATAGGTGCGGGGGATATTGATCGAATTGTACAACCTCTAAGAGACAGACTGGTATGAAAGCAAAGCTTAAATATATCGGTTGGGGACTCTTCTGTATAGGAGTGATTCTTGTGATGCGATTTACAAAAAAGTCGCACGAAGAGCGTATAATGGACTTTCCGGAAATTGTTCTTGAAACACCGCAGGACAATGTCTTTTTAAGCTCCGAAGATGTAAAGGGGCGACTGGTGAAAAAAGGAATTAAAATTGAATCCATTCAGCGTAAAGAACTGAATACGGGATATATTGAACAGGTTTTGGTTGAAATGCCTGAAATTGAGGAGGCTAAGGTTTATGCGTCTTTGAGCGGTGAGTGGACCATTTCAGGGAAGATCCGGAGACCGGTTGCACGGATATTTAATACCCGCGGAGAAAGCTATTATCTGGACGATAAAGGGAAAAAAATGCCCCTGTCTCCGATCTATACAGCACGTGTGATTCCGGTTACAGGAAAGGTTAGGGATAAGCTGTATGACCCGGATATAAACGAAATAATTAACAATGACAGTTTGAAAAGTATTAGTCTTCTGCCTCAGATCTATGCAATAACAAACTATGTTTGTAATGATGCCTTCTTGCACGCTCAAATCACCCAGATCCATATTGAAGAAAATGGTGATTTTGTGTTGATTCCGAGAGTAGGAATGCAGCAAATCGTTTTTGGAAAAATTGATGATGAAGCAGTTATTAAAGAGCGATTTGATAAGTTGAAGATTTTTTACCGTGAGGCAATGCCATTTGCCGGGTGGGGGAAATACGAGACAATAAATTTGAAGTTTAAGAAACAAATAGTTTGCACCAAAAGGAGTTTGTAATGTCGAATGAAATTGTAGTAGGACTGGATATCGGAACCACAAAGATTGCCTGCTTTGTTGGTCGCAGAACGGAACATGAGAAAATAGAGATACTTTCCATGGGACGAAGCGAGTCGTTGGGTGTGAAACGTGGTGTTGTATCAAATATTGAACAGACAGTTCAGTCGATAGTGACTGCTGTCCGTGAAGCACAGGAGAGGGTTGAGGGAAGCCTTGAGATTAATGTGGTAAATGTCGGTATTGCAGGACAACATATAAAAAGTTTGCAGCACCGTGGTATTCTGACACGTAAATCCAATGAAGACGAAATTTCACAAATCGATATTGATGCACTGATTGATGATATGTACAAACTCGTAATGGAGCCGGGCGAAGAAATTATTCATGTTCTGCCTCAGGAGTACATTGTAGATGGTGACCAGGGAATCAAAAATCCGATTGGTATTTCCGGTGTTCGTCTGGAGGCGAATTTCCACATTATCACTGGACGAATTTCCGCAGCAAAGAATATCAAAAAATGTGTGGATAAAGCCGGACTTACGGTAGATGAAATGATTCTTGAACCTCTCGCTTCTTCCGAAGCGGTGCTTTCTGACGAAGAAAAAGAAGCAGGTGTTGTTTTGGTAGACATAGGTGGTGGTACCACAGATGTAGCTATTTTTCATGAGGGAATTATTCGACATACAGCTGTAATTCCTTTCGGAGGAAACGTGATTACTGAAGATATCAAAGAAGGATGTACGATAATGAAGCGTCAGGCAGAGTTATTGAAACAAAAATTTGGTTCTGCTTTGGCAAGCGAAAGCCAGGATAACGAAATAGTTTGTATTCCGGGATTAAGAGGTCGTGAGCCAAAAGAGATTTCTGTGAAGAATCTGGCGAGTATCATTCAGGCACGTATGGAGGAAATTATCGAACATGTACACTATGAAATCCGTAATTCGGGATACGAAAAGAGATTGATTGGAGGAATAGTGGTAACAGGTGGAGGTGCGCAATTGAAGCATGTAACACAATTGTTCGAATACATTACCGGAATGGATACGCGTGTAGGATATCCGAACGAGCATCTGGCGCCGTCTCCGAATATTGATAATCTGACAAGCCCGATTTATGCAACCGGGATTGGTTTGGTTATTAAAGGGTTCCAGAAAATGGAGCGGGAGTCCATGACACATGCTTCAAGTACTATAAAAACGCATTCGAAGAGAACCAAAGGAAGTTTCTTTGAGAAGTTGATCACTAAAGGTGTGAAATGGTTTGAGGAAGAGGAATAAGAAACAATAGACAACAATAAACAAGTAAAAAACCTGAATCGTATGGAATTTGATATGCCAAAAGGACAATCTTCGATTATCAAGGTGATCGGAGTTGGGGGTGGAGGTAGCAATGCCGTAAACCATATGTTTAGTATGGGAATTAAAGGAGTTGACTATGTAGTATGTAATACTGATTGTCAGGCTTTGGAGATGTCTCCGATTCCCGTAAAAATTCAGTTGGGACCAAGTCTGACTGAAGGTAGAGGAGCGGGATCTATTCCTGAAATAGGAAAGAATGCCGCCATTGAAAATATTGAGGAGATTAAAGAAGTTCTTGAAAAGAACACAAAGATGGTTTTCGTAACTGCCGGAATGGGTGGTGGAACAGGTACAGGTGCTGCGCCGGTTATTGCAAAGCTTGCCAAAGATCTGGGAATACTTACCGTAGGTATTGTTACTGTTCCTTTCAATTTTGAAGGGAGAAAGAGAAGGCAGCAAGCGGAAGCTGGTCTTGAAGAAATGCGTCAGAATGTAGATACCTTGTTGGTTATTAACAATGAGCGTTTGCGTGAGATGTATGGAAACCTTAGTCTGGGGAATGCTTTTGCACAGGCAGATGATGTAGTTACTACTGCAGCAAAAGGAATTGCAGAAGTAATTTCGGTGACCGGTGCTATTAACGTTGATTTTAATGACGTGAACACAGTTATGCGTGACAGTGGTGTGGCTATCATGGGATCAGCAATGGCTGAAGGAGAAAACCGTGCAATTGAAGCGGTGCAAAGAGCACTTTCTTCGCCATTGTTGAATGATAATGACATTGCTGGTGCACAATACGTATTGTTGAATATTACATACGGAGATAAGGAAGTTCTGATGGACGAAATTGCTGATATTACGGATTATATTCAGGATGAAGCAGGTTCAACAGCAGATGTGATCTGGGGACATGGTCAGGATACTTCTCTGGGAGATGGTATTAGCGTAACACTGATTGCTACGGGTTTTAATTCCTCTCCGGTGACAGGTTTTGAAAAAGCTCCGGAAAAGACATTCCGCAAACTGGAGGAAGAAGCAAAAGCAGAGATTAAAACACCTATGTCAACTCCGGTAGAAGAGCCGCAGAAAGAGGTGGAAGAAATGCCTTTTTTGAAAAAAGAGGTGGTAAGCGAGCAGGAGGTAAATACTACTGTTGAAAATGAAGTGTCTGAAGAGCCAAAGTTGGTGGAAGAACCAAAACAACAGCAGGTTTTTTACAGCCTTGATGAAGAAGAGGAAACGTTTACTCCTGTCAATGAAGATATAGAGAAAGAAGAAGATCCGCAGGCGTCTATTTCATTTGACTGGGAGGTTAAAAAGGAAATCACTGAGGAAGTGAGCTTCGAAAAACCTCTGGAAACTGAAAGTAAGAAAGAAGAAAAAGTAACACGTTACGTGTTGGAGGATGATCTGGAAGCAAAAGTTGAAAACACGGAGAGTGTTGAAACAGGACTTTCTCCGGAAGAACAACAACGAAAAGCAGAGGAACGAATGATGCGTATTCGTGAGTATACCAGTAAACTGAAAAAACCGGATGGTATTTCGGAGCTGGAAAAAGAACCTGCTTTTATGCGTAGAAATATAACGTTGGATGATACACCGCATTCATCGGAGTCAAGTGTATCCAGATTCGGGTTATTTGGAAGTGAAGAAGAAGGTAAGTCTGATTTACGTGGTAATAATTCATTCTTACACGACAACGTAGATTAATAGAAAAGTAATGGGATTAACAGAAAAGATTAACAACGATATTAAACAGGCGATGCTCGCAAAGGAGAAAGAGAAACTTGCGGCATTGCGTGATATTAAGTCTAAACTTTTACTTGAGGCGACATCAGGAGCTGGTGAGGTAACGGAAGAAGTGGAGACAAAAATTATTATGAAGTTGTACAAACAGCGTATTGAAACCTACGAGTTGTACAAAGAGCAGGGACGTGAAGACCTTGCTGCGGAAGAGTTGCTTCAGGCTGAAATCATAAAAGCATATATGCCGGAGATGATGTCAGAGGTGGAAATACGCGCCGCTGTTCGTGAAAAGATTGCCCAGGTAGGTGCTACCGGGCCGCAGGATATGGGTAAGGTAATGGGACCACTTTCTAAAGAGTTGGCCGGAAAAGCTGACGGAAAGGTCATTTCCACACTTGTAAAAGAAGAATTGGCAAAGTAGTCTGTCAATTTGATGCAGGTTCGTTTATTGTTACCAAAAAAACGGAGGTTATAGCCTCCGTTTTTTTTATGTCCTTTGCATCATAAAATCAATGAAAGCATGTAATTGATTTTTGAGTTCAGTCAGATTTTCTGTTGTTATATCAGTAGACTGCATACCTGTTACTAATTGCATGGGGATACAGGAAGCCTTATCCTGCATAGCTTTTCCTTTTTCCGTGAGTAAAACGATTACTTTCCGCTCATCTTCTTTAGATCGTTCTCTTGTGACAATCCCCTGTGTTTCCAGACGTTTAAGTAAAGGGGTAATGGTATTGGTATTCAAAATTAATTTTTTCGCTATATCATTTACCGGTTGACCATTCTGTTCCCAGAGCACCAGGAGAACCAGATACTGCGGATAGGTAATTCCCAGTTTGTCCAGCATGGGCTGATATTCTCTTATTACCAACCGGGAAGCAGCATACAAGGGGAAACAGATCTGGTTGTCCAGTTTTAACTGTTCGTATTTCATGATTACGCCTGTAATAAGTGATGCTTCTTAATGTAATTTTCGATTGCCTCCGGTTTAGTAATAGGAGAAAATCGCTTGATAGGCTTTCCGTTACTGTCGATAAGAAATTTCGTGAAATTCCATTTGATCCGGCTTCCAAACCATCCTCCTAATTTGGATTTGAGAAATCCAAATAACGGATGTGTATTGGGACCGTTAACTTCAATCTTAGCGAACATTGGGAAAGTAACGCCGTAATTGATGACACAACCTTCTGCAATTGACTCCTCGTCTCCGGGTTCTTGATTGCCGAACTGGTTACAGGGAAACCCGAGAATGACCAATCCCTGATCTGCATGTTTCTTGTACATGTCTTCCAGTCCTTCCAGTTGGGGAGTAAAACCACATTTACTGGCTGTGTTTACTACTAAAATTGTTTTTCCTTTAAACTCCTCCATGTTGATTTTTTTCCCCTGAAGAGTTGTAGCATCGAATGAATAGAAATCAGTTTTCATTAGTTTATTTTTTTAGTTAAAATTCCGGTTGACCATAGTGCCCAGATTACGAGAATAGGTTGAAAGAATAAACGGATCAATCGCGCCTGATCAGTATCCAGCCCAAATGCATCGACTCCGTTTAGGTATTGTGCAATATTTCCAGGAAACACAGCTATAAAAAACAGAGCTGTTATCCAACCAACTGTTTGCTTGTATTTTCCTGCTATTAATAGGGATAGTCCCAGTACAATCTCTACGACACCGGAAAGTATGACTACAAGATCCGTATCCATAGGAAGCCATTGTGGAACCTGTGCCTGAAATTCTAAGCGTAGAAAAGTAAGATGACCTGTTCCCGCATAGACGAGAGCGGCACCTAGCAGTAACCGGAAGATAAATTGTAATTTAAAGCGGTTCATATTAATTATTTTATATCGTTCGCGATACAAATGTAAATAAAAATATTTTATGTCGCAAGCGATATAAAGTACAATAAACAAAAATGAGGGAGTTACCAAGCTCCCTCATTCTATAATTTAATACTGAATTAATGCAAGACTTCGATAGCTTTCAATGCTTCCGGGTCTGATTCCATAATAACTCTGAAGTAACCTTGTTCTACCCAGATTTGTCGGGCAATTTCTGCTTTAAGGTATTTGCGTAGATTGGCTTTGCTTTTTTCTTCCCCTGTGATATCCCGGTCAATACCCAGTTCTTTTTCGGCATACGTTAAAAATTCATTCAGTAATGCATCCGAAACAGAAAATGTTTTGGCATAGACATCCTCGTTCTTCCACTTGCTTCTTCCCCATTCATTTACTTTATCAAAAGCAAAATGGCCGAAAGCAAGTCCGTAACGTAATTCCGAGAGGTAAAAACTAGAGTGACTTGAGTCATAGGGTACAAAAATGTCCGGCATGATTCCTCCCCCACCATATACAGTGCGTCCACCGGGTGTTGTGTACTTGAGGGAGTCCACAAATAAAGTAGAATCTACAGCGTATAATTCTCCGTTTTCATAGCGATGGAAGAAATCCTCAGTATAGTCAACATTTTCTCCATAGGGGCGTTGAATACAACGTCCGGTTGGAGTGTAATAACGCGCAACGGTAAGACGTATATTACTTCCGTCACGAAGAGGAATGTCTTCCTGTACCAGTCCTTTTCCAAAAGAACGACGACCAATGATCATCCCGCGGTCGTTATCCTGGATAGCTCCGGCAACAATTTCACTGGCTGAAGCTGAGTTTTCATTGATAAGAACGGCAACCTCAATGTCTTTCAGAATCCCTCGTGAAGAGGAAGTATATCTTCTTTCAGGTTGGTTGGCACCATCCGTATAGACGATAAGTTTTCCTGCTTCCAGAAACTCATCAATAATTTCGATGGCACTGCCGAGTACGCCACCTCCGTTATCACGTAAATCAAAAATGAGTTTTTTCATCCCCTTTACCTTCAAAATCGTTGCGGCAGAGTAAAACTCGTCCGAAGAGGTCTGAGAAAACTGTTCTAAACGAATATACCCGACGTCCGGAGTAATCATCGTAGCGCAGGAAATACTTTCCAAAGGAATAATACCACGTGTTATGACATGTTTTGATGTTTTACCATTTCTGAAAACTTTTACAGTAACCTTGGTTCCCGGTTCTCCTTTCAGATGATCCATTACCCAACTATTGCTGAGAGAAATTGTGCTTAGTTCTACTCCATCTACTTCGATAATACGGTCTCCGGGGAGTATATCAGCCTTTTCAGAAGGAGAGAGAGGGATGACATGTGTAATAGCAAGAGAGTCTCTGTGAAGCATAAATCGGACACCTATACCACCGAATTTTCCGTCGATGCTTTCCATCATGCGGGCAACTTCTGAGGACGGAATGTAATTTGAATGAGGATCCAACTTGTGAAGAACATCATTGATAGCTTTGTCTAAAAAGTGATCCCTGTCAATCGTATCGACGTACTTTTCCTCAATGACCTCCAGAATGCTTTCAAACTTAGCCCCCAGATCAGAAGAGGATTTTCCGTAAGTTATAAGTGAGTTTTTATTTAACTGAAGCCCCATATAGTAACCTCCGGCAAGAGCTAAGGCAACAATCAGGGGAAAAAAAAGCTTTATATTATTCTTCATCCGTATAGGAAATTTGTTCTACCGTTATTCCGGCTTCTATCAAAAAGTCAATTCCGGAGCGGTCTTTATATTCATCTCTGTACACAACCCGGGCAATTCCGGCCTGCAAAATAAGTTTACTACATTCTTTACAGGGCGATAGTGTAAGATATAACGTTGCTCCGTTAGAATTGTTGGTAGATCTAGAAACTTTTAGAAGTGCGTTAGCTTCTGCATGAAGAACATACCAGTTGGTCATACCGCTCTCATCCTCGCAATCATTGTCAAATCCGGAAGGAGTACCATTGTATCCATCCGATATGATCATCCTGTCTTTTACAATGAGGGCTCCTACTTTTTTCCGGTTACAGTGTGAAAGATTTCCCCATGTTTGAGCCATCTTCAGGTAGGTAATGTCGTATCGTCTTTGTTTTTGCCGGTTTGAATACATGGTGCTCGTAAATTTTATTCTGCAAAAGTAATATTTTGAATCAGTATCAGGGAGTAAATTTGTACCCAACTCCCCTGATAGAATGGAAATAAGAAGGGTGTTTCGGGTCTTTTTCAAAGATTTTACGGAAGTTGAGAATATAATTGTCAATGGTTCGTGAAGTAGGATATTGATCAACTCCCCAAATTTCATCTAGTATCATGTTGCGCGAAACAACTTCTCCTGAATGAAGATTAAATAACTGAAGTAAGTTAATTTCTCTCTTGGTAAGCGTAGTGATCAGGTTTCCGTTTTCCTCTACGTCAAATGTTTTAAAATCAACTGTTTTAGTTCCGATTAACAACTGGTCAGTCACCGTCGAAGATTCATGTTTTCCGGTCAGTACAAATACGCGGAGCAGTAATTCCTCCAGATCAAAAGGCTTGGGCAAATAATCATTCGCCCCCAGTTTTAACCCTGCAATCCGATCTGTTGTAGTTCCTTTTGCCGAAAGAAATAAGATGGGGACATTTGAGTGTTCTCTGTAGGCCCGGCAAATGTCAAACCCACTCACATGTGGGAGCATTACATCGAGAATTACAAGTGCGTATTCGTCAAGTTTATCTGCTTTATCCAAAGCGATTTGGCCATCAGAAGTATCCTCGACTTCAAAATCTTCCATTTCCAGATTTAACCTAATCATCTCTCTCAGGGAAGCTTCATCTTCTATGAGCAGAACTTTTTTCTTCATGCATTGTAATTTAGGCAAAAATAAGAATTGTAAAGTAAGATTATAGTAATGATTTAGCAATTATGATCTTAGAGGCTATTTGTCCGAAACAAATAATTTGATACATTTGTCTCTCTTTCCGACTTTTGTTGCTTTGCCTTTTTTAAACCATAATAAACTGTAATAGAATGAAAAAGTATTTACTTTATGCCGGTGCAGTGTTGTTGGGAATGACAACCTTGAAGGCACAAGTAAGTGAGGGGGGGATCCCGGTATCCTTTAAAAAATCATGGAATTCCTTTCAGGTAAATCATCAGGTAGTTTCGCTTCCTGCTCCTGACACAGAACAATTGTCTATTGAGGATCAACAGGAAGATTTGAAGAGTAAGCCATATCGGGTTGGTGTAATTATTCCGGTTAACCTGAACCCTGAAAACTCAGGAACCTGGTACGAGCTTGAAGACGGTTCTCAGGTATGGCGTTTATCAATTACGGCAGAGAATGCAAAGGCGTTAGGATTGTACTTCTCAAAGGATATTCAGTTGCCGACCGGGGCAGAGCTTTTTGTATATAACAAGAATAAGAAGCAGATTTTAGGTGCCTACACATCAAATACTCCTACCTTTCGGGCAATGGAGATGGTACAGGGAGATTTGCTGACAATAGAATATTTTGCACCTAAGGGAACCTACCTGCGTCCTGAAATTGCAATTGGAGAAGTTGCGTATTTCTACAGAGGTGTTCAGGATCACGTTAGTGTATATTCGGATAATAATTTTTCTTTGAAAGCAGCATCTTGTCAGGTTGATGTAGCTTGTACGCCTGAAAGAAACGGATGGGAAGATCAGATTAATTCGGTTGTTCATTACTCTTTTAATCAGGGAGGATCTGTATTTGTCTGTTCAGGTGCTGTCGTTAATAACACGGCAATGGATTTTAAACCCTATATTTTAAGTGCCTGGCATTGTGGAGAGCCATCAGTTGGAACTAATATTTCTGCCTGGGTTTGGTATTGGAATTATCAAAAAACAGTTTGCCAGCCATCGGGAAATGGTTTTGACCCTTCCAAAGGTTCACAGACTATGTCCGGAGGCCAGGTTAGAGCTTCATCGGCTAACGGAACTTTAAACAATCCTCCGGGAGACAATGAGGTGGCAGGTTCAGATTTCTACCTGGCAGAGCTGAATTCAAATATTCCGCACTCATATGGAGCGTATTTTGCAGGTTGGGATCGAAGAGATATCGCAGCCACTTCGGGAGTCGGAATTCATCATCCCGCTGGAAGTGCAAAGAAAATTTCAACGTATTCAACAACATTACTATCTTCTACCTATAATGGAGGGGCAACTGATGCGCATTGGCGTGTAAGATGGGCTGCGACAACAAATGGTCATGGTGTTACAGAAGGTGGTTCTTCGGGATCTCCTATTTTTAATCAGAACGGACGCATAGTTGGTCAGTTGTCAGGTGGGCTTTCTAGTTGCGGGTCTCCTACTTCTCCCGATTTGTATGGGAAATTTTACACGGATTGGAATAGAAGCGGAACATCCAATCAGGCGCGTCTAAAGCCATGGTTGGACCCCGGGAACACTGGTGCTACTTCAATGGATGGAGCGTATGCGAATGCCGGAACAAATTTGAAAAAGTTCTCCGAAGAATTGATTTTAGTTTACCCGAACCCTACAGAAGGTAAACTCTATGTCGAATTGCCTGATAAAAGTCTTCAGGATGTTGTTGTTTCCTTATTTGATATGTCGGGGAAACAGCTGTTTTCTGAAACTGTCTCCGGTACAGCATTATACGAGTTGAATCTAACAGAAGTATCAAGTGGTGTGTATCATTTGACAATCCAGTCGGGGGAGGAAATTTTTAGAGTGAAAGTTAGTAAGCAATAATGATATATGCCTGTGCTGTAAAGGAATGAAAGTAGAATTTTGTTTCTTCAGTACAGGCAATTTTTTTAATCTCCCCTTACATGGGGTGAGATTGACCAAAAAGATTAATTTTGCCAAAAAGAAAAATCAGATAAAATGAACATACCTGGAAATCTAAAATACACAAAAGACCATGAGTGGGTGAGTGTTGAAGGAGACACTGCTACAATCGGAATCACAGATTTTGCTCAGAGTGAGTTGGGTGACATCGTTTATGTAGAAGTTGAAACCGAAGGCGAGGCGCTTGATAAAGAAGAAGTTTTCGGAACAGTTGAAGCGGTAAAAACCGTTTCCGATTTGTTTATGCCTGTGAGTGGAGAGATTCTTGAGTTCAATACGGAACTGGAAGCTAATCCTGAAGCAGTAAACAGTGATCCTTATGGTGATGGATGGATGATCAAAGTGAAGTTGTCGGACACTTCAGAGCTTGATGCCCTTCTTTCAGCTGATGATTACAAGGCGCTTGTAGGGTAAGTATGTTCTGGCGGTATTTAATACCCGGCATTTTGTGGCTGATTTTGCTTATAGCGCTCAGTTTAACCCCGGGAGATGAAATGCCGCAGCACGTTGTTAGTCTGTTTGCTTTCGATAAGCTGATGCACTGGTTTTTTTATGGTATGCTAACGCATTTATGGTTAGTAGGATTAAAAAAACAATATGTGTACTCATGGTTGAAAAGAAAAGCGCTACTTGTAGTAGTCATGGGAGTTATAGTTATTGGGACTATAATTGAACTGATACAGGGAAGTGTTATTTCGGGCAGATATTTTGAGATTTGGGATATATTAGCTAATATTATAGGATGTTTAATGGGGATTCTTTTATTTCGTTTTATTTATGGGAAGGAATCTTTAGTTTAGGCATAGTTTTTGATAAAATTGCTATATTAGCAACGGATAAATTGTAAATATGGAACCTAAAAAGAACCCGGAAGTTGATGCGGAACAATTGAGACCAGCGTTGGTTGGTGTGGGATTGTTCTTTGCGGCAGCTTTTGTTTTGGTTGCGTTTACTTATGGTGTTTCTTCCGGAAACGGAGACAACGGGGAAGATGATGCAATCAATAAGGACATTCAGTTTGAGCAGGTTGTGGAGGAAGAACCACCACCACCGGAAGATACTCCGCCACCACCGGAGGAACCTGAAGTTCCACCACCACCAACAGATGAGGTGAACGAGGTAGAAAACGATGAGGAAGAGACGCAAATGTCTATTGCTCCACCGGATGTGGAACCACCAAAGGTGACAAACACACCTCCGCCACCACCTGAGAAGATTGTAGACTTCCCTGAAGAGCAGCCTTCTTTCCCGGGTGGAGAAGAAGCCATGATGAAGTTTATTCAGAAGAATATTAAATATCCTGAAATGGCCGTTCAAATGGGAGATCAGGGACGTGTATACGTTCAGTTTGTTGTTGAAACAGACGGTGCGATCACTCAGGTGAAGACGGTTCGGGGAGTTACTCCTGAGTTAGACAGAGAGGCCGAGCGAGTGGTGAAAGCCATGCCGAAATGGTCTCCTGGAAAACAGAGAGGTAGACCGGTGCGCGTTCGATACACCGTTCCGATATATTTCAGACTTGGATAAGAAATTGATATCCCCTCGTTTAGACGAGGGGATTTTTGTTTGTAAGCGGTAAGTTTTCTTTGATATTTACAATCTATTTTCGCATTTTTGAGTAAATTGTACTCTATGAAGTTACTGGCCAAAGAATTATTCTCCTACATCGATCTGACAACTTTGAATGCTACGGATTCAGTTTATTCAGTTGACAAGCTGATTGACTTTGCACTCGATAACGAGATACAGGGAAATGCGGTGGCAGCAATCTGCGTTTTTCCCAATTTTGGGGAACATGTTGTATCACGTCTTACAAATTCGAAAATTCATACTGCGGTAGTTGCAGGAGGGTTTCCACATGGTCAGACATTTACCGGATTAAAGCAAACAGAAGTTCAGGCTGCGGCACAAAGCGGAGTAGACGATATTGATATTGTTCTCAACAGAGGATTGTTCTTCGGCGGAAATAAGGAAGCAGCAAAGAAAGAAATTGTGTTATTGAAGCAGAGTTCCGGGCAAACAAAACTAAAAGTCATACTGGAAACAGGGGAATTAAAAACAGATGAAAATATTCGAACAGCTTCTGCCCTTGCCATCTCTGCTGGAGCAGATTTCATAAAGACTTCAACAGGAAAGTGTGAAATAGGAGCGACATTCAAAGCTGCGCGAATCATGTGTCAGGAGATCCTTAAAGAATTTGAATTATCCGGAAAGAGGATCGGATTTAAACCGAGTGGGGGAATTCGAACTTTTGATGATGCAGCTTTATATAGAGATGTTGTGTTGGCAGAGTTAGGTGAAGATTGGTTAACTCCAGATCTCTTCCGTATCGGAGCCAGTTCTTTAGCCGGAGATCTGTTAAAACTAATCAATTCATGACCATCAATCAATTCAATAGTGAAGTTCAGGCGGCCATTCGCGCAGCTATTGCCGCTACGGATGAGATTCTGGATGTGTATGTGAACGATTTCGACACGATCATTAAGTCAGACGGAAGCCCGGTTACCGAAGCCGATTATCGTTCTTCACAGATTATTGAAGAATTTTTGGCGTCTACAAAAATTCCTATCATTGGTGAGGAGATGAAAAACCGGGATTTCAAAGAAAGAAAAGACTGGCACAAATGTTGGGTGATAGATCCGGTTGACGGAACAAGAGAATTTGTGAATCGAAATGATGAATTTGCCATAAATATTGCCCTTGTGGTAGATGAGAAACCGGTATTTGGATTAATTGCTTCTCCGGTCGATCATTACATGATGTTTGGAGGTAAAGAGATGGGATTGTTTCAGGCATTCTACACAAATTCTTCTCCGGATATTGAAGAAATTGATAAAGGTGAAAGTGAGAGTTCGGATTCAATAGTTGTATTGACTTCCCGTAGTCATGATTCAGGTATGATTACAGATTATCTGGATAACCTGGAAGCAGTATATGGTGAATTGACGTATCTGAGAAAAGGGAGTGCGTTGAAGTTTATTGATCTTGTTAAGCAAAAGGCACATAGCTATCCGCGATTTGCTCCAACTATGGAATGGGATATTGCAGCCGGTCAGGCGCTACTCGAAGCAGCTGGAGGAACCGTTCTAAATGCTGAAACAGGTTTGCCATTGACGTATAATAAACCCAATCTGTATAATCCGTTTTTTGTTGCTGAAAATCTACCCGGATAGTGAAATTCTTCCTGTATATTCTACTACTTTTTCCTGTTGCACTTTCAGCCCAGCAGCGATTTTATCCCATGGTGGATTTTTATAAAGACAGGCTGTATCATACAACGTATGAGGTACTACCGGATTCAATTTACACATATACCTATACAGGAGCATCCTTTTTTCCGGAAACAGAAGAAACCACATTTCAAATCCACTATTTAAACGAAGATAGGAAAGAAAGAAAATGGTTGGGGAGAAAGTTGTTTCAAGAGCACTTTTTTGAGATCAAAGGCAATGGATACTTTATAACTGTGAATCCTATTGTAGATTTCTCATTGGGACGCGATTTACATGCTGTAACAACGACGAATTTATTTTGTAATACGAGAGGGTTTGAAATAAAGGGTGATATTACTGATAAAGTTTCTTTTTCTTCGGATTTTAGAGAAAATCAGCAACGATTTGTAGATTACCAGGCGCAGTATATTACGCAATCCGGAGAGTATTATCCTGGGGCAGGAAATTATACACAACAGAATGGCTCTGTTCCGGGCGCAGCAAGGACAAAACCTTTTAAAGGAGATGCGTTTGATTATGCCTATGTTACAGGATCAGTGACGTACCGTCCTTTCCGGTTTCTAAGAGTGTCTCTGGGTAATAACAGACATTTTGTAGGTTCGGGATACCGTTCAGTGTTACTTTCTGATTATTCAGCGAATGCCCCATATTTGAGGTTTTCGTATCGGATCAATAAAAAGTTAAGTGGGGAAGCGATCTATGGACAACAACTGAACCTGCTTCGGACGGAAATCCAGTCAAATGCTACTGAGCGACAATATGAAAAGAAAGGTTTTTCAGCCCACTATTTTACGTATAAACCCTGGGAATTTGCTGCAATCTCCTTTTTTGAGTCTACCGTATGGGACAGAGGTGATTCTACCGAAATCAGAAGAGTACACGGGTTGTATTATAATCCAGTTCCGGTTATAAATACAGCTGTTTTAGGAACAAAAGGAGCCCGATCCAATTCGATGGTGGGAATCAATATGTTGGTTAAATTACCGGCTCACTTTCATGTATATGGTCAGCTGGCGTTAGATGATTTTGCATCGTTTTCACCGGCTTATCAGATTGGTATGAGATGGTCAGAACCTTTTCGTATCCGGAATTTATTTTTTCAGTTAGAATACAATACTGTTCCGGAAGGTTTTTACACACATCCTAACCGAAGGTTAAACTTTTCGCATAATAATTTACCATTGGTTCATCCTGTAGGGAATAACTTTTCGGAGGCTATTGTGCGCTTGTCGTATGAATGGAAACGGATGGCTATTGAATCTAAAACAAATCTATATCGTACGACACGGGGTCTAAACACTGGGATGTTGGGGGATCGATTGTTGGCCGTATCTTCCATTCCTTCTGTGATCGAAAACGGGCGTCTATTCTTGCAACAGGTAGATATATTGTATCGGTTTAACCGGATGAATAATCTGCAGATCTTCCTATCAATGTTGTATCGTAAAGAAGCATTTCCCTCATCGGGTTCGCAGACATTATATGTCGGTTTTGGGTTGAGAACACAATTAGAAAACCGATATTTTGATTTCTGATGAGAATACTATTGATTGTCATAGGCGTTTTGGTTTTCAGGTTGGCATATAGCCAGGAGAGATTACTGTGGAATACATATTTTGTTGAAGACTCAACGGAATCAGACGGGTGGAAATCATTTGATCATCACACTTCTATTTATCCGCAAATTGCCGAACGTCGAACGGATATGAAGAAGGACACGGTCAATTACACGCATACAAATCTGTTTTCTATATTTCCGGTTGCTGACCTTGTCGGAGGGATTACCGAAAACAGATTGGATCTACGGACGGGAGTGGGAGTGGGCATGGAATATGCTCCGGTAAAAGGCTTATACATGCAGTTGGGGTATGTCGGAGGACTGGCAAACAGAGACGCTATTACATATTCAGGAGGCGCATATCCTACCGCATTTTTCAGATTTCAGAATCAGGGATTTACAACCTATCAGTACCATGATCTTAGAGGAAGAATCAGTTATTCTCCCAATAAATTCTTTAATTTTCAGGTAGGATTAGATAATAACAAATTTGGTGAGGGAGATCGTTCTCTTTTATTAGATGGTTATGGAACACCCTATCCGTTTGTTTCATTGCGCTTGCGTGTGTGGAGAGCCGAGTATGTAATTTTGCACCAGCTTTTGCGTGAAAGGGATTTGGCAGGAGGTTTTTTCAGAAAACATGCTGCAACACACTATCTGAGCCTGAATCTGTTCAAAGGATTTAACTTTAGTTTTTTTGAGTCTGTTATTTACAGTGGTAAAGCCGGTAGTCAGAGCCGCCCTTTTGAGTGGGAGTACCTAAATCCTTTTATTCTGTATCGACCTGTGGAGTATGGCTTAGGCTCTTCCGATAAAGTACAAATAGGAATTCAGTTGAGTCAGAAAATTTATCCGTCACTTCAGGTGTATGGGCAGTTGATGATTGATGATTTTCTGTTGAAGGAAATCATGGCGGCGAATGGTTGGTGGGCGAATAAGTTTGCTGCTCAATTAGGGGTGAAAGGAAGGAATGTATTTGGAATAAAGGGGCTGCGATATCTTACAGAAGTGAATTTTGCCAGACCCTATACATACACCCATGGGACAACCGGACAATCGTTTACACATCAGGGAACTGTATTGGCACATCCTTATGGGGCTAATTTTGCAGAGTGGAATACGCGTCTCAGGTATGTTGGTGATAGGTGGGACTTTAATGTCGATGTTGTCTATGCATTGAGGGGAAGTGATTTTTCTGACAGTATTTCCTGGGGGGGAGATATACTTCAGTCGTACAATAACCGACCTGGAGAATATGGCTTTTATATTGGAAACGGAGATAAGTATAACTGGACAAAAGTACAAGTAACTGCGGGCTATATGATCGTCCCAAAGTGGAGAATGAGGGCTTTTGTTACCGTTGAATATCTGGGAAAATCTCATGGGGGAAAATTAAGAAGTTACCTGGGAGGTTTTTTGGGACTTAGAACCGAATTGTGGAACGATCCCCGAAATTATTAAAACTTAATTCAGCTGTAACCGGAAGATTGGGGAGATTTGTATCTTAGCAAAAAGGATCGTGATGAAATTTTATACAGCGAGTGTAATAGTGGCTGCTTCTTTTTTCTGGTTTTCCTGTGCGGGAGAGTCAGAAATGAAAAGTGAAGAGAGTAATGGTACAGAGAGGCAATACATAGAAGAGGTTTCTCCCGGAGTTTTTAAAGAAGTATTACCCTGTGCTGATTGTGAAGGGATTGAAACAGTAGTTCATCTCAAGGAGGATGGAACTGCGGTAATTTTGGAAACGTATCTCGGAGAAGATGAAATTCCTTATGCTTCTTTTGGTGAATGGAAATCCGATAAAGGTAATGTAACAGCATCTTTTCCGGATCGTGATATTAGGTATAAAGCACAGCGGGATGCTATTGAAATGGTAACTGATTTTGATGTGGAGCAAGCTACAACATTGGATTATACGCTTGAAAAATCAGGTGAAAAAATTGACCTTTCAAAACCTTTTTGGGCAGATGTTCATTATTTCTATATGGCAGATGCACATATAGTGAAATTTGGTGGTAAAACGTATCCGGTAGTTGCAGATTCAACAAATATGGAAATGGAGCAGATCTTTTTGAGTACGCCAGATTCACTTCGTGAGGATTTTACGTGTCGCTTACAGCTACAGTTGGTAGAAGCGGTAGATATGGAAGGGACAAATAAGGAACACGTGAAAATCATTAAAATAGTTGAAATTCCTAGGGTTGCTGAGACAACAAAGTAAGAATGGTGTACGATTTTAAAAGAGATTCAATCAAAGTCAACGATACTGTTAGGGTTGAGTTGCTGTTTTTCGATGATTTTGAAATAGATAACTACATCGCGCAACTTTCGGATTCGGAGCGTCTGCGGGTTGATAAATTTTTGCTGCCAAAGAGAAAGAGAGAATTCATTGCTACCCGATTGCTGAAGAACGAGCTGTTTGGAAGTGATAGTGTGATAACCTACAGGGAAAATGGAGCTCCATTTCTGGAAAAAGGTCCTGCTATTTCTATCAGTCATGCTCCGAATGTAGCCGGGATCGCTTTTTCAGAAGATTTTTCAGTTGGTTTTGATCTGGAACCTGTACGGGAAAAAGTCCACCGGATAAAAGAAAAGTTTTTGCACAGAAGTGAGTATACGAACTTTGATTCCACTTCGACAGCCGAGCTGATTAAACTTTGGTCCTCAAAAGAGGCATTATTTAAACTGGCCGGACGGGAAGGAGTGATTTTTGCAGAAGATCTGTGCCTGATTCCACTATCTGAAAATCGCCTGGAAGGTAATTTTAGAGTGGATGACCAGTGGTTTACTACAGAAATAGCTATTTTTACGAAAGGAGACCTGATTATCACTGTAAATACAAACAATGTACAAAGGACGAAGAACGATTTTTAATGAAATTTCCGGTAAAACAGGACAAATTGCTGTTCTTGTGGATCCTGAAAAAACGAAAGAGAAAGAAATCATTGCTCGTCTGGCGCAAAAAGCCGAATTTGCCGGAGTAAACTACTTTTTAGTAGGAGGAAGTACCGTTTCTGCAAAAGATCTCAAACAATGTATAACTCTGCTAAAACAACATACAAAACTTCCGGTGATCCTATTTCCTGGGGCTTCACACCAAATTTCGAATGATGCGGATGCTTTGTTTTTTCTGAACCTTATTTCAGGACGTAATCCGGATTATTTAATTGGTCATCATATTGCTGCAGCTTCTGAGTTGCAGGAAATGAATCTGGAGATTATTCCTACAGCTTATGTATTAGTAGATGGAGGGAAACAGACTTCGGTTCAGTATGTCAGTCAGACAACTCCTATTCCCGGTGAACAATTTTCAATTGCCCGAAATACAGTTTTAGCGGGTATGATGTTGGGGCTTCAGTTGATTTATTTTGATGCCGGAAGTGGAGCCTATAATCCGGTTCCGACTGACTGGGTCTATAAATTGAGGAAGGAAATTCAAGTGCCTATTATTGTAGGAGGAGGAATTAAATCAGTAGATACGATAGAGAAATTCAAAGAAGCAGGAGTTAACCTGATTGTCATTGGAAACCATATTGAAGAAAATATTGACTTTCTATTAGATATCGAAAGCTACAACCGGAAAATTAAAAAAGCCTGATAGTTAGAATACACACATCATCTACCTGTTCTTCCTCCTGTTTCCAGCTACTAAATTCTTCTAATAACTGATCTGTTAGTTGAGGGAGTGAATACGATTGATTACTCAGTATATAATTCCTGAGATTCCGGCTCTTGTATTTTTTTCCCTTTTCCCCTCCGAACTGATCTGCAAAACCGTCTGTATACAATACCAGCGTGTCTCCGGGTAAAAGAGAAACGACGTGTGAGGTAAACGGAGTTTTATTTTCTCCCCAACCGATTGCTTGTTTGTCGGGAGCAATCTCCCGAATGGTGTTTTCATGTTCCGAAAAAACCCATAGTGAATTGTTTGCGCCAGCCCAGAATACTTCCTGCGTGGTAGTATTCCAACAAATAAGACTAATATCCATCCCATCCCGGATTTGATTCTCGGTTCCGGACAGATCTTCTTTTAATAGTTCATCAACCTTATCCAGAATTTTTCCGGGAGTAATCTGATTTACTTCATCAAGGGCACTATTCAGAGCATTATGGCATAAAACGCTCATCATTGCTCCGGGTACACCATGTCCTGTACAGTCAGCGACTGCAAAACAGATGAAGTCTTGTTCTTCCCTTCGGATATTTTTTAGCCAGTAAAAATCTCCGGCAACAATATCACGGGGAATATAAAGAATACCATATTCAGGAAGTGATTGATCCAGTTTTTGCAGGGATGGAAGTATAGCGTCCTGTATGCGTCTTGCATACGAAATGCTACTGACCATTTCGTTATTCTTGAATTCAAGTTCTGCATGCTGACCTTCTATCCGTTGTTTTTGCTGAACAACTTCTCGTGTCCGTTCCTTGATTTTTATTTCCAGTTCCTCATTGATTCTTTTTCGGAATTCATTGACCTCATTAAGGCGTTTTATGGCTTTCTCTCTGAGTTGTTTGAAGCGGTCTACAATTGCAACGGATAAAAGAATGACCTCAAGAGCAGATCCGTATTGCATTCCGTAATCTGAGAAGGGATTGGATTCAATAACGCCGAAATTTTTAAGAACAAATGCACTTACTGCAATAATGAGCACCAAAAAAGCAAGTGTAAAGTAACGCGCTGATTTAAAATGTTGCTTCCATGCATACAGGGCAACCGGGATAATGGCAAGTGTAAGCAGGAGGGTAATTCCGTTAATAGCGAGAACGGAGAAATAATAGATGTGCGTATTAGGAATAACCGAAAGCACGGAGTTGAGGAGAACTACGTAGCTGATGATAACAAATACGCGATCTATTTTCGGAAGAATCTTTTTAAGTTGAAGAAAGGATCGGACAAAGAGGATCAGAAAGAACACACCCATTGAAGCAAACAAGGGATTGATGTGATTCGCTAAGAAGCCTGAATTTGTCCAGGCAAACTCCTTCCCGAAACCATTTAAAGAGAGCTGAAGAATTCCCAGGCTAAACAGGTAGCCGATATAGTAAAGTGATAGTCTCTCTTTCATGGAGAAATAGAGAAAAACATTGAAGAGAAGAACGAAGAGCAGTATTCCAAAATAGATTCCGAAAAAGAACTGGTGAGAATGATCCTGTTCAAGTATCGTTTTACTGGTTTGGAAGGATAATCCGAAGTGAAATTGTTCGCCGCCATTATTCATCCGTATCAAAAAGAAAGATTGTTGCTCTGCCGGGAGAGAGGTAAATACATTGGGATACCTGCTGTCTAGGGATCGCATAGAAAAATCGCGTTGATCTCCTGTTTGGCCCGTTATTTTGAACTGGTGAGCTTCCTGATCCCAGTAGTACACATCAATAACATCAATAATAGGGTTGTCAAACTGTAAGTACCCGGAGACATTTCGCGTATGTGGATTCTCTATGATAAATGCGATCCAGACATCTTCCCGTGCAAATCCAAAATTGGGACTTTTTTTAGTGTACAGGGAAAATGCAGAAACTATATCCTCAGGGGTTGTTTGTTCGGAGAGTTGAAACTCGCGAATTCCGGAGTGGTAATAAAGAAGTTTTTCTCCTTCGATTTCGAGGGGACTTTCTACTAGCTCCGAAATATAGGGAGATGTTGTAGCTGACAGCTGTGAATACATTAAACAGCCAAACAATAACGAAAGAATACTTCTCATAAGAAAACCAGTTCACCTGACCAATATACGGTAAACAGGTAAAACTGGTTTTCGTTCAATAGTATTTATCGTATAATAATACGTTCTGTCGTAACAGTTCCGTAGTTCTTATCAAGAATGCGGAAAAAATAGGTGCCTGACATGACATCATTCAGTTGAATTTCAGTAATACCTGTAAGATCCATTTGTTTGATTAACGTTCCTTGCATACTGATAATTTGAAGAGAGCTTCCTTCTGCTACTTCATCCACAAATAAAGTAGTTCCTGTTACCGGATTAGGATAAAAGTATACGTTGTCAGATTTTGTATAATCTACACTAATCACCCCTTTTTCTTCTTGAGTTCCGTCGTAGTCAACCTGTATCAATTTATAATAATTGACTCCTTTTACAGGTTTCTGATCCTCGAACCTATAGTTTTGTTCAACAGTAGTTGTTCCTGCTCCCTGAACGTAATCGATCGTTGTAAAATCTGTTCCGTTCGTGGATTTCTGAATGATGAAGTAATCATTGTTTCTTTCGCTGGCAGTTGTCCAGTTTAGCCCGATTCCGTTAGTATTTCGAACACCTTCAAAGGCAATAAGTTCTACAGGTAGAGGAGATCCTGCCAACTCACATGGAGCATTTACCTGATTACTGATACCAGGGCCCTGAATGTGTATTGTAGCCTGAACAGGAGGTTGTGGAATTTGATTCCTGTCATCACATGGATTAACCAGAACAGCCATAACAACTCCTGTACCACCTTGCTCCGGTAAGTCGAAGCTTAATAGATCATTTCCTATATAAAGTATTCCGTTCAGTGTATTCAAACCACCTTTTGGACTTTTTCCTCTGAAGTTTACTGAATAGAATAAGTTGATTCCGTAATTGACAGTGGAACCACAATCTGATGGAGTGGTAAGTTGTACAATCTCGTACGGAGTTAATGAGATCGTGACTTCATACCCGGTTCCGTTGGAAGATGTAAACGTACATTGAGACAAACTGTAGTTAGAGATTAATGTCATCAATAATACAAGTGTAGATACGATTTTCATGGTGTTTTTTCGGTTGTTTTTTATTTTTATTATGCGTGCATAGTTAAAATGCAGCGCAAAGTTACATGGTTTTTTAGTTACCAAACAATAAATAAAATGTTAATTAATATTACTTTTCGACTAGTTGGCTGTTATTGCCGGCAAGTAGTCTATTATGTTTGTTTAGTTGCTTTTTTCAGCCTATAAAAGGAGATTCTTCTTTTAATTGATTATGAAGGAGTATATATTTTGATGTTTCTAGCTAGGTAAGGGAAAAGCAGGAGTTACCGATTAGCGATGTTTGAATAGTAAAATAAGTTGTTGTTTTATTTTTCAAATTGTTAAAAAAATATTACATTTAATCGCCAACTTATGAAATCCCAAAATACATGAAATTATGCATATTTTGTGTTGTCAATTTAATGATAATCACTTGCTTTGGACAGAATAAAGAACAATTAGAAGAACAGTTTGATAGTTTAGCCAAAAATATAAGACAGAGTACATATTATGACTCCAGTTCTGTGTTCTCTTATGGAGATAGCGCAATAAAAATTGCAAGAGAACTGAAGGATCTTTCAAGAGAAGCTTTGATTTATCAGTATTATGGTAACTACTATTATTTTTCCAGAAAAAAGGTTTCGTCGGCACAATACTATATTAAGTCCAAGAAGCTGGCGAAGAAAAATGAAGATTGGACATTATACAATACTACATTGATCCGCGAAGCGTTTATTTTAGTGGACAGTGATAGTTATACCGCTGAAAAACAATTCAAAGAATTACTGGAAAAATCAATTGAAAGAGGAGACGGGGAGAACATTGTTGAGTGTTATAATGGATTGGGAATTATTTCTGAATCGCGTAGTAACCGGAACGATGCGATGGATTATTACCTCAAAGCACTAAAGTCTGCGGAAAAAATTGATTCTAAGTATCATATCAGTATGATGCTTAATAACATTGGCCTGATCAAATTTTATAATAAGCAATATGAAGAAGCTGAAAAAGATTTAGAAAGGGGATTGAAGTATGCGGAAGAACTGGGCGAGGAACGCCTTGCTTTTAATCTACACAACAATTTGGGGCTAATTTCAACTGAAAAGGGAGATTTTGAAGCGGCTCGTGAACATTATGGAAGTACTTTAATAAAAGCTGAAAATCTGGGTTTTCCGCAAGGTATTGGTGTGACACTGTTAAACCTCAGTAATTCGTATAGTGAATTAGGAAAGAAAGACACCGCACTATTATACATAGATTCTGCCATACATATTTTCGAAATGACGGGTGATTACCCGTTCTTGCCAAAAGCCTATTTTCTCAAAGGTTCTGTTATCAGATCCTTGGGTAATTTCAAAGAGGCTTTAGAATATATTGAAACCGGACTGGATTATGCGGATAAAGTGGGGTCAAAACAAGATGAAGCAAGTGGTCTCCATTTTAAATCAATGATTCTAAAAAGTCTGGGGCAATATGAAAGCGCGCTTGCAGCATACGAAGAATTTTATTCTTTGCATGATAGTCTTGCTGAAGTAAATAATGCAGAAAAAATGGCTGAATTACAAGTTATTTACGACCTGGAAAAGAAAGACGCTGAAATTGAGCTGCTAGCCAAAGATAATGCACTGAATAATTCGAGAATCAATATAATTATTATTAGTTCGGTATCCTTTTTGGTTCTTGTTTTAGCGTTTTTCCATAATCGTCATGTACGATTAAGAAGAAAGCAGCAAAGAGATTATACGCAAAAATTAATCTCGAATATTGATGAAGAGCGATCGCGTATATCCAGAGACCTTCATGATGATATCGGGCAGTCTTTATCTGTTATTAAATCAAAGATAAATTTATACCGACAAGGTAAAATTGAAAACCTTGATGGATTGGATGGAGAAGTAGGAGAAATGATTAACCAGACGCGTAATCTGTCGCACACACTTCACCCTTCCTATCTGGAGAAAATAGGTTTAGTAAGATCAATCGCTTCTTTGACGGAGCGTGTGCAGAAAAGTTCGGGAATCGTGTGCAGTTATGAAGTGACGGAAGCTGCTGACGATTTACCACTCGAAATCCAGACACAACTATACAGAATTGTGCAGGAGTCCATTAATAACACAATTAAACATGCGAATGCTTCAGCCCTTAAAATTATTTTGGTACAGCAGGGAGGGTATTACCAGTTTGAATACATGGATAATGGAAGAGGGTTTACAGAAAAGGAAATATCTGACGGTATAGGTTTAAATACGATCCGGGAACGCGCACGTAAAATTGGAGGTAGAGCTATCTTCTCTGATAATAAAGGAAAAGGTTTCCGTTGTGTCATTCGTTTCGAATAGTTTGTGTGCAAAAAATGTAAAGAAATAATTATATCTTTATCCCATGAAAGTTGTTATTGCTGATGATCACCCGATTTTTAGAAGTGGCGTAAAATCACTTTTAGAGACTTCTTTTGAGGACATAGAAATTCAGGAATTTACAAACGGAAAAGAAGCTGCAGATTGTATTCTTAAAGAATCACCTGATATTGCAATTCTAGATATTGATATGCCGGTAATGACCGGTTTACAGGTGTGTCAGGAAGTGGGCGAACAATCAGAGACAAAACTGGTCATCCTTACGATGTATAATGATATCGAAATGCAGCGAAAGGCCTTTAATAGTGGGGCAGTTGGATATCTCGTAAAAGACCATACTTCAGAAGAGCTGGTGCAATGCATTCACGAGGTGTTGGAAGGGAAAAGATTCTCTGCTCAGGGCTTGCGAAAAATGGAAGAAGAAAGCGAGGGGAAAATAAAAAATCTGCTTAAAAAGTTAGAGCAGCTGACGCAGGTTGAGTTGAAGACATTGAAGTTAGTTAGTCAAAAATATACAAGTAAAGAAATCAGTGATTTATTATTTATATCTGTTAAATCAGTTGAGAATTATAGATCACGTATTTGTAAGAAGCTGGAATTGGATGCCAGAAACAACAGCCTTCTACTTTGGGTCATGGAGAACAAACCCTATTTGGATGAAATAGAAGAGTTTTAGGACTTCATTTAAGTAGAGCTACTATTTTGTGTTATTTATTTAACAAATCAACGTAATATTTTATTAATTGAGGGGGCAGCCCTCTGTTTAGCAAGGGTTATCTTAAATACTTTTGCTTCTGAAACAATAACCGGATTACTACTGATAACACTTTGCTTCTTAGTTGAAAGTTAGGTGTTTCTCGGTTTCAAAAAGAACTTAGTTTACTATTATGAAAAGGTTAATAACTT